>JALYZB010000291.1 GCA_030945945.1 Actinomycetota bacterium
CGCTCGTCGCCGCCGCGCTGATCGCCGTCAACCCGTTCGCCATCTGGTACAGCCAGGAGGCCCGCTCCTACATGCTGCTGGCGCTGCTGACCGGAGCCGCCTTTCTCTTTTTCGCGCGGTCTCTGCGCGCGCCCACCCGGGGCAACCTCGCCGCGTGGGCGGTGCTGTGCTCGCTCGCGATCGCGACGCACTTCTTCGCCGGCTTTGCCATCGCTCCCCAGGTGATCCTCCTGCTCTGGCGCCATCGCACCCGCGCGACGGCGATCGCCGTGGCCGTCGTCGCGCTGGCGCAGCTGGCGATGGCGCCGCTGGCGCTCGGCGATACCTCGGCGAGCCACGGCACCGGCTGGATCGCCAGGGTCCCGGCCACCGCCCGGATCGCGACCACCGCCGTCGAATGGATGGCGGGCAACCTCTACCGGCGGACCACGCTGGCCGACGGACTGGCGCTCGGTGCCGGGCTGGTCCTCATCTGCGGCCTGCTGCTGTGGTTCGGCCGGGGCGAGGGCGAGGGCGAGGGCGAGGGCGAGAGGAGCGGCGGGGTGATGGTCGCGCTCGTGGTCACGGCCTGCATGTTCGTCGGCCCGCTGCTCCTCGCCGGCCTGGGTCAGGACTTCTTCCTGTCGCGCAACGCGATCCCCGCGCTCGTCCCCGCTGCCACCGTGGTCGCCGCCGCCTGCACGAGGCCGCGCCTGGCCCGGGTCGGCGCCGTCTTCGCCGTGCTGCTGTTCGCCGGCTTCGCGGCCGGCACGGCCGAGATCCAGACCCACCCCTTCCTGCAGCGGGCCGACTGGCGTCGCGTCGCGCAGTCGCTGGGCCCGGCGGCGGTGCCCCGGGCCGTGCTCGCCGCCAATGGGACCACCGCCCAGGCGCTGAAGATCTATCTGCCCGGGGTCGCCTGGGCGCAGCCCGTCACGCGCAGGGTGCTGATCGCGGAGATCGACGTGGTCGGAGCCACCAAGCACATCGCGCTGGCCGGTGAGCGCACCCCCACCGACCGGGATGCGGTCGGGGTGATCCGGCTGCCGGGGAGCGCCTCGCGCCACCACCCGCGCGGTGCCACCGTCCCGCGCCTGACCGCGCCGGCGGGCACCCGGTTACTGTTCCGCGGACGGGTGGCCAACTGGGTCGTGGCCCGGTATCTGCTGGACCGTCCCCGGTGGGTGAGCATCGCCTCGCTGGCCCGCTCGGCGCCGCGATTCTTCCGCCGTACGCCGGCCGCACTGCTCGTCTTCACTCAGCCCCGGGGGCGGTAGTCGCCGGGTCCGCGCGGACACGCGCCGGGCTCGCCGGCGAGCAGCTGACGCCGATCTGACACAAACCCGGTTAAATCACGGTGCGTTGCGACTCAAGGGACTTCTCAGCGGTCTGGTGATGATGTGCCTGCTGCTCGCCCCCGGCTCGGCCCAGGCCGGGCTGCTACGCGCCGACAACACACCGTTCCCAGCCAGCACGTCGATCCTTGGCGCGGCCTGGTCGAGCCCGACCTACGCACCGCCCGTCAACCAGGTCGGTGACATCCTGCCCACCGTCTGGGCTCATGATGGCAATCAGTACACGATGATCAACGACGGCGAGAGCGACGAGGACTCCCACAAGGTCTGGAAGCAGTCGGTGGCCCGGATCACCGGTACGCCGCCGCATATCCGGATCGCGCACGTCGGGAGCCGGACCATGCCGCTGCCCCACACCTTCCAGGAGATCCGCGGCAACCACTCGCTATGGGGCGGTCCGCTGGGGCCCTACTACTCAAGCGGGCTGGTCGAGGCCCAGAAGGTCCTCTTCGCCACCCAGGAGAACGACTGGCACTGGGGGGCCAACGCTCCCTTCGCCGGTCTGGCCGGGATCGCCTCCTCGTCTGACCTCGGCCAGACCTGGCACCCGGGAACGCGGCCGTTTCCGGCCCCGCTGGGTAACCTCAGCTGGGTGATCCGCGGCCAGGGCGGTGCCTATCCCGACGGCTGGGTCTACGCGCTGGCCACCGAGCGCGAGTTCAACGCCACCTCCCTGATCATGGGCCGCAGTCGCCCCGACGTGGCCGACATGACCGACCCCGCCAAGTGGCAGTGGGTGTCGGGCCTGACCGGCGCGGGACACACCCCCCGGTTCAGCTCGCAGTTCAGCGCCGCCGCGCCGGTGGCCAGCTGGGCATCGCACATCACCTATCCCCAGATGGCCTACGACGCGCCGCTGCATCAGTACCTGCTGAGCTTCACCTGGTCCTATGGCGCCGCGCCCCCGGCGATCTGGCGCGACGGGTCCGAGCTGGTGATCCTCACCGCGCCACACCCGTGGGGCCCGTTCTCGTTCGTGGCCCGCCAGCCGTACTTCGGCCCCTCCAACGGCTACTCGGCGGGCTTTCCGGTCGGGTGGATCAGCCGCGACGGGCGCTCGCTGTGGCTGAAGTGGGCGGCCAACTTCGACGGGTGCGGGCTCCGCCTCAACTGTGCGGGCGCCTACGGCTTCAACTACCGCCAGATGCGCCTCACCGTCACGGCGCACCACTGATTTGAGCCCGCGCGCGCCCGGTGCATGCACCGGCTGGCCGCATCGGCGGTAACCCGGGACACACACAAGCGCAACCTGAGCACGTCCAAAGCGCGCCAAGCTCGGGTGTCGATGGCGCACTCGGTCGGCCTTCCCCGGCGCACGGGAGAGGTGGCGCTCAGCGTGGTGATCCCGGTGTATCAATGCGCCGGGTGTCTCGACGCGCTTCACGAGCGGCTCACCACAACCCTCACGCAGATCACCCCCAGCTATGAGCTGATACTGGTCGACGATCGCAGCCGTGACGACGGCTGGGCCGTTCTCGAGCGCCTCGCCGCCGGCGATGGACACGTTCGTGCGCTGCGTCTGAGTCGCAACTTCGGACAGCACGCGGCGATCACCGCCGGTCTGTCGGAGGCGCGCGGCGGGTGGGTCGTGGTGATGGACTGCGACCTCCAGGAGGCACCCGAGGACATCGCCCGCCTGTGGGAGGCCCGCGACGGCGTTGACGTGGTCCGCACGATCCGCCGCGACCGCCACCATCCGCGCCTGAAGCGCTGGGGCAGCCGGCTCTACCGCCGGCTCACGCTCGAGACCGAGACCTCGCCGGACTACAGCACGCTGAGCCTGATCTCTGAGCGGGTGGTGCAGGCGTACCTGCGCCTGCGCGACCAGGACCGCGAGTACATGATCGCGCTCGACTGGCTGGGTTTTGACTCGACCACGGTGGAGATCGATCACGCCGCCCGTCACGAGGGCAAGAGCGCCTACACGCCCGGGCGCCTGGTCAAGGTCGCGCTGGACGGGATGTTCTTTCGCAGCACCGTGCTGCTGCGAATGGTCGTGCTGGTCGGCTTCGTGGTTGCCGCTGTCGGGGTGCTGGTGGCCGCGTACGAGATCGTCGACTACTTCGTCGAGCCCAACCAGACCGTGCCCGGGTACACCAGTCTCGCCGTGCTGCTGCTTGTCCTCGCCGGCCTGATCCTCGTCTCGGTCGGTGTCGTCGGCCTGTACGTGGGCCGGATCTTCGAGCAGGTCAAGGACCGGCCGCTGTTCCTGGTCGACCGGCGGGCGCCAGGCCCGGACGCGGATCGAGCACGAACACCTTCTCCCGGCCCCCCGGGATCGTGAACGCCGCCGTCGTCACCTCGGCGTAGGCGGCCATCAGCCGATCCAGGGAGGCTTCGTCAAAGCGCTGCTCGTGCCCGTCCCCGGCGCCGGGGTCCGTGCCCCGGCGTCCGAGCGCGGCCAGCCACCCGAGCCGGCTGCTGGAGAGATTGCGGATCGGCTCGGCGACGATCACCCGCTGGCGGGCGGCGGTCAGCATCCGCTGCACGACCGCGTCGGCGGCGGGAAGGAAGTGGTACAGGCTGGCCTGGATGATCGCCACGTCGGCCTCGGGCAGCGGACCGGGCGCGGTCAGGTCGCGCTGGACCACGGTGGCGCCCAGGCGGCGCAGATGATCCGCGAAGCCGGCGTTGACCTCGACCCCGGTGTAGGCGGACACCCGTCCGCGCAGATGGCGGCGGTACAGCGCGCCGGGACCGGGGCACAGCTCGAGCACCGAGCTGCCGCTCGGGACCTGGTCCGCGACGGCGCGCAGGCGAGCGCCGTAGTGGCGCCCGTACAGGGTGCGCATCACCAGCTCGTAGCCGGTTGCGCTGCGGTAGATGAGGCTCGGGGCGTCAGCCACGGTCAGCCACGGTCAGCCGTGGGGGTGGCCGGCGGGGGCGCGGCTTGGGAGGCCGCGGCCTTGGGATCGAGCTCGGCGAGCGTGAGCGGGTGGGCCGGCGGCCCGTCGAGCAACTGCACGCGGTCCACATCGAGATCCGGACCGACGTGGATCAGCTCGCCGGGGGCGATCTCCCGCCAGCCGTCGTCCGCGTCCATCCGTTCGGAGGCGACCACGACGGCGGCACGGCCGGCGAGATCCCCCGAGCGCACCCGGATGCTCCCGCGGGCGCTGGCGTGCTCGAGATGGCGCTGTCCTCCGCCGGCGCCGCCGGCCGGACGCTCAAGCACGAAAAGATCGTGGGTGTCGGGGTAGCGCAGCGCCCACAGCTCCTCGTCGGTGATGAGGACGAAGTTCAGCGACAGCACCGGCAGGTGGGCGGCGACCCATTGGCAGGCGGTGGCGATCCCGGCGGCCACGTCGCCCGCCCGCTCGATCTCCCGGGTGATGAGCGCGAAGAACCGCTCGGAGTCGGTGTCGCCGTCGACGAGCGCCATCGCCTCGCCGAGCTCTGACTCGAGGCGGGGAACATCACCGATCACCCCATTGTGGGCGAAGATCCGACCGGACTGCAGAAACGGGTGCGTGTTGGCCATCGTCAGCCCGCCGTTGGAGGCGTAGCGGACGTGGGCGACGAACGTCCGGGAATCGACCTCTCGGGCCTCGCGGCCGAAGGCGGCGTCCTCGTAGGCGGCCAGCGGCTGCTTGTCGATCCGGGGCCCGCCGGTCGCGGTGAACGCGCCCAGGCCCGTGCCGTCGGGTTCACGCCGGCTCTGCAGCGCCAGCGAGTCTGGCGCGTCCAGCAGCCAGAAGGTCGCCCTAACCCGCTCGTGGCCCCCGCTCATCCCGAATAGCCGGCACACGACGCTCACGGTAGCCGCTGAGCTGTCAGAGTAAATTCAAGCTCGTCTGTCATCGTCATCATCGTGTCCGATAAAGGCGGTGTCGCATGAGGTTCCTCCGTACAGCTTCAACCCGGCGTCTGCTCGCCGTGATCGCCGGCCTGGTCGCCGTGATCGCGGCGACCGCGGCGATCGCCGCGGCCGCATCCGGCACCGGCCCGGTGCCCAGGGCCCGGCCGCTGGCCGCCGCCGTGCATCACGCCCTGAGCGGCCCGAAGATCACGGGGATCACCGCTGACATCAGATTCACCAACAATCTGATCGACGCCTCGGCCATCCAGGGGTCAGACCCGATCCTGACCGGCGCGAGCGGCCGGCTGTGGCTGGGGGATCACCGCATGCGCCTCGAGCTGCAGTCCAACAACGGCGACGTCGAGCTGGTGCTCGATCACAGCCACTTCTGGATCTCCGATCCCGCCACCAACACCGTCTACCAGGGCACGCTGCCCACGGGCCTGATGGGTGGCTCGGGCGCGGCGGACAAGGCCCAGACCCCGGCCGACAACGGCATCCCCTCGATTGCGCAGATCCAGAAGACACTGGCCAAGCTGATGCAACACGTCAACCTGTCGGGCGCGACTCCCGGTGACGTCGCCGGTCAGCCTACCTATACGGTCAGCGTTTCGCCCCAGCACGACGGCGGCCTGCTCGGATCGGCCGAGGTCGCCTTCGACGCGATCCGCGGCGTGCCGCTGCGCCTGGCCGTGTACGCCCGCGGCAACCCCACCCCGGTGCTCGAACTGGTCGCCAACCACATCACCTATGGCGCCGTTCCGGCCGCGGACTTCAACGTCGCTCCCCCGGTCGGGGCCAAGGTGGTCAAGGTCGCCACCGGCACGACCACCTCGGGCACCAAGGCGGCCCGTGCCCCGGATGGCCACGGCCACCACGCCTCGGTGACCGGGATCAGCGCCGTCTCGAGCAAGCTGTCCTTCCCGCTGGTCGCTCCGAGCAGCCTGGTCGGCCTGCCCCGCCACACGGTCACCCTGCTCGATTGGGGCGGCAGCCCGGCCGCGCTGGTCACCTATGGCCAGGGCCTGGGCGGGGTCGCCGTGATCGAGAAGGCGTCCAGCGCCACGTCCAGCGCGGCGAGCCGGAGCGCGAGCAAGAGCAGCCAGAGCCAGGGCGATTCCGGCCATAGCGGCCTGAGCCTGCCGACGGTGTCGATCAACGGGGCCACCGGCACCGAACTCGACACCGCGCTCGGCACGCTCGTTCGCTTCACCCGCTCGGGCGTCGCCTACACCGT
>JALYZB010000308.1 GCA_030945945.1 Actinomycetota bacterium
CGCACGTATCTCCAGCGCGCCGGCTACGGCGTGGTGTGGGTGCGCTCGGGCGAGGAGGCCCTGACCGAGCTGCCCCGCTACCCGATCCGCCTCGTCGTGCTCGATATCGGCCTGCCGGGGATCGACGGCTTCGAGGTCTGCCGCCGCATCGGTGGAACCGTGCCGGTGATCATGCTCACCGCGCGCGATGAAGAGCCCGACCGGGTCGCAGGCCTGGAGGTCGGAGCCGACGACTACGTGGTCAAACCGTTCTCCCCGCGCGAGCTGACCGCGCGGGTCAAGGCGGTGCTGCGCCGCGCCGCGCGCGTTCCCGAAAACGACGACGTGCTCGAGCTCGGACCGCTGCGCGTCGCGCGGGGCGCACGCGAGGTGACGGTGGACGGCGACGAGGTGCCGCTCACGCAGCGGGAGTTCGAGCTGCTCGAGTATCTGGTGCGTCACCGCGGCCAGGTGGTGACCCGAGACCGGCTACTGGAATCGGTCTGGGGCTTCGTCTCCCCGGGGGAGACGCGCACGGTCGAAGTGCATGTCGCCTCGCTGCGCAAAAAGCTCGGTCGTCCCGAGCTGATCCGCACCGTGCGCGGCGTCGGCTACAAGGCCGTGGCATGACCCTGCGCCGTCGCGTGCTGGCCGTCTGCGTACTTGTCGCGGTCACCTCGTGCGCGCTGAGCTTCGGCGTTGCGCTGATCCTGGTGCGCGACCGGATCGCCGGCCAGCGGATCGCCACGCTGCGCACGCAGGCATCAGTGCTCGCCCTCGTCGGCGGTGCCCCGGGCGCGCTGGCCGCCGGCCAGCACGTGTATCGCATGGGCTCGGGCCACCCGCGGCCCGTCCGTGTTCAGGCCGCCGGCACGATCCTTGCGCGGATCCCGGCCGGCGACGCCGAGGGGACGCTGATGCTCGGCTCGCGCCCGATCCTTTACGTCGCGAGGCTCACCGCCAACGGCCGCGTGGTGCTCGTCCGCCTGGCCCGACTGGCCTTCGCCGAATGGCGGCCGTTCCTGGTCAGTCTCGGGCTCGCAGCGCTCGGTGGGGTCCTGCTCGCCGTCGTGCTCTCAACCCTGCTGGCCCGCCGGCTGACGCGCCCGATCGGCGAGCTTGCCTCGGCGACTCAGCGAGTGGCGGCGGGCGAGCCCGACGTCTCGGTGCCCGTCCGGGGCGAGGACGAGCTGGCCGACCTCGGGCGCGCGTTCAACGCGATGGCCGGCGACCTGGGCGTGGCCCGCGCGACGCAGCGGCAGTTCCTTGAGTCCGTCAGCCATGAGCTGCGCACCCCGCTGACCGCCATCCGCGGCTGGGCCGAAGGCCTGCAGGAGGGAGCGGTGTCGCCCGCGCAAGCGGGACACGTGATCGGTGAGGAGGCCGGCCGGCTGGAGCGGCTCGTCGTCGACCTCGTCGATCTGGGGCGGCTGGGGCGCGCGGACTTCACGGTGCAGCGCGAGCCCGTCGATCTGGGTGCGATCGCCGCCGCCTCACGGCAGCGCCACGGCCCGCGGGCGTGCGAGCTGGGAATCACGCTCGCGGCCAGTCCGACCGGGTCCGGGGTGACGGCCGCGCCGGGCCTGGGCGACGCCGATCGGCTCCTGCAGATCACCTCCAACCTGATCGAGAACGCCCTGCGTCTCACGCCGCCGGGGGGCACGATCTCGGTCCTCGCCGTGCCGGGCCAGATCACCGTGGCCGACACCGGACCCGGACTGGCGGCCGAGGACCTGCCCCGCGCCTTCGAGCGCTTCTATCTGACCGAGCGCTATCGCTCCGAGCGCGCCGTCGGCTCGGGCCTGGGGCTGGCCATCGTCAAGGAGCTGGCGCGCGCGATGGGCGGCGACGTGCAGGCGGCCAGCCGCCCCGGCGGCGGGGCCGCGTTCACCGTGTCGGTGCCCGTCCCCTAGATGGTTGGTTCTCCGACCCCGCGAGCGCGGATCGGGCCTCAGGCCGCGATCGCGCGCTCGGCGAGGTGCGCCCCCACCTTGCGCTTGACCCGCTGCAGGGCGTTGTCGACCGTCTTGCAGTCGCAGTGCAACCGCCGGCCGACCTCCTCGTAGGAGTGCCCGTCGAGGTAGAGCGCGAGCACCCGGGACTCGAGCTCTGAGAGCACCGTCGAGATGCACGCCACCAGCGCGCGCAGCTCCTCGGAGGAGATGACCTGGTTGACCGGGTCGTGAACGGTCGAGCCGGGCAGCATCTCGTCCAGCGTGGGCTCGTTGTCCCCGGACGATCCGGCCGGTGTGCTCGAGAACGACACGTACTGGTTCAGCGGTGTGTGCTTGTTGCGCGTCGCGGTCTTGACCGCGGTGATGATCTGGCGGGTGATGCAGAGCTCCGCGAAGTTGCGAAAGCTCGACTCACGGTCGGTGCGGTAGTCGCGAACCGCCTTGTAGAGGCCGACCAGGCCCTCCTGGATGAGGTCATCGGCGTCGCCACCGGCCAGGAAGTACGAGGACGCCTTCAAACGCACGAATCCGTAGTAGCGCCGGACGATCCGGTCATACGCATCCGGATGTCCCTGCTTCGCCAGAGCAATGAGAAACTTGTCCTCAACCTTAGGTTGAGACTGAGAGTAAGACGACAATCGAGCCACGAGCAACACCTCTCCAGCCCACTCCGGAACCGGGGTGGGTTCGACTTTCGTGGCGCGCTACCTCCCCTGGCGCCGCACCATTATTCATCTTCCAGAAAGGAGGCTGTGTGGCCTCTCTCTCGCTTCACGAGCCCTAAAGCTCCAGTTGATCCTTATTCGTGGCGCGAGCTTGACATAGCAACGCTCGTGTGTCAAGCCCTTGGCGCCGGCGACCCGCGATCGGCGGCCGCCGCGAAGATCAGCACCGCGGCCGCCGCGCCCACGCTCAGGGACTGCACCCGGCCGCGCAGCGGGATCGAGACGACCGCATCGCAAGCGCCGGCGACCCGGGGCCGCAGCCCTCGGCCCTCGGAGCCGAGCACCAGCACCGTCGGCCCGCTGAAGTCCATCGCCGTGTAGGTCGTGGCGCCGTTCTGATCGGCGCCATAGCACCACAGGCCGGCCCGCTTGGCGTCGGCCAGGAAGTCCGCCAGGTTGCGGATCTTGGCCACCGCGAGGTGCTCCACGGCCCCGGCCGAGGCTTTGCAGACCGCCGGGGTGACCTCGGCCGAACGTCGCTCGGGCAGGATCAGGCCGGTGACCCCCGCGCCCTCGGCGCTGCGGGCGATCGCGCCGAGATTCTGGGGGTCCTGGACCTGATCGAGCGCGACGATCAGCGGCTCGGGCGCCGCGAGCAGCGCATCGGCCTCGGCGTACCGGTAGGCGGAGACCTCGGCACAGAGCCCCTGATGACCGTCGGAGCCGCAGATCCGCTCAAGTTCGGTCCCGTCGGTCCGGGTGATGCCGCACTCCAGCGGCTCTAACCACGACTCGCGCGCCGCCCCGCTGCTCGCCCACACGCGCATGACCGTCCGCGGGCCCCGGATGACCTCGTGCACGGGGTTGCGGCCGTAGACGATCACGAGCGGGTCTCTCCCGTGGGGCTCACTGGGTAGCCGGCATGAGCTCGGGACCGTCGGCACCGTCGCGGACCTCCCAGCCCATCGCCCGCAGCTGGTCGCGGATCGCATCCGCCTGCCCGAATTCCCGCGCCGCGCGGGCCCTCTGCCGGGCCTCCAGGAGCCCCTGGGCCGCGGCCGGCACCGCCACCAGCTCGCGGTCGCTCAGGTTGGCGAGCCCGAGCACATCGAGCATTGCGCGCAGATCCGCGTGCCCGATCGATTCCCCGCCCCGGCGGTTGGCCTCGCGCACCCAGTCAAACACGGCCGCCAGTGCCCCGGGGGTGTTGAAATCTGCGGCCAGCGCAGCGAAAAAGCGCTCGGTCAGGGGCGCTGACCACTCCGGGCTGGGGCCCGGAACAAGAGCACGTGCGGCGCCGCGGATGCGCCCGCAGCGGGCCGCCGCCTCGGTCAGGCGCTCGGCGTCGAACTCGACCGGCTGGCGATAGTGCGCCCCACACAGATACATCAGCAGCGCATCGCGCCCATACTGCGCCAGCGCCTCGTGGAGGACGAACACGTTACCCACGGACTTAGACATCTTGTCACTGGCCATCCGGACCATGCCGTTGTGGACCCACAGCTGCGCGAGCGGCTCGCCATGGGCGGCCGCCGACTGCGCCGCCTCGTTCTCGTGGTGTGGAAACAGCAGATCGCTGCCGCCGCCGTGGATCTCGAAGCCAAGGCCGAGGATCTGCTCGGCCATCGCCGAGCACTCGATGTGCCAGCCCGGACGTCCCGGGCCCCACGGCGAGTCCCAGAACGCATCCTCGTCGTCCTTGCGCGCCTTCCAGAGGGCGAAGTCCAGCGGGTCGCGCTTGCGATCAGCCCCCTGAACCCCCTCACCCTGGTCCATCTGCTCGATGTCGCGGTGCGATAATTCTCCGTAGGCCGGATAGGAGCGCACCGAGAAATAGACGTCCCCGCTCACCTCGTAGGCATGACCGTCACCCACCAAACGCTCGATCAGAGCCACAATCGGGTCAATCGTCTCGCTGGCCAGCGGCTCGAAGTCCGGTCGCCCGAGACCCAGCGCGTCGGTGTCGGCCATGTAGGCCGCGGTCATCCGCTCGGCGAGCGCCAGGCTGGCGATCCCGGCCTGGCGGGCCGCGGCGTAGATCTTGTCGTTGATGTCGGTGACGTTGACCACGAACTCGACGCTGTACCCCTGGCTGAGGAGAAACCGCTTGAGCAGGGAGAAGACCACGTAGGGCCGTGCGTTGCCGACGTGGATCCGCCCGTACACGGTCGGACCGCAGGCATAGATGCGCACGTGCGGAGGGCGGACGGGCACCAGCGGCCGAATCCGCCCGGTCCACGTGTCATGCAGGGAAATCGTCCGCACCTCGCGCCAACCTTAGTGGGACGTTTGCCGAGAACCGTACGACGTCGCGTCCGCGCGCAGCCTTCAGAACGCGTCGATCTGCGCCGATAGATAGGTTGCCAGCGTCCATGTCCCCATCAGAGCACTCCGATCGTCTTGCGGCCGTGCTGGAGGGTTTCCGTACCTCCAGGACCGCTACCTGATCGCGGACCCGGGCTTTGACGCCACCTACCAGGTGAGGCTCGGCGACCTGGGCCGCACCTGGGAGATCCGCTGCACCAGCCACGGGGCGCGCGTGCGCCAGGGCGTCACCCGCCGGCGACCCGACGTCACCCTCGCCACCGACGCCGCGACCTGGCTGGCGCTGCGCGCCGACGATCTGTCGGGGGTCGACGCCTTCGAACA
>JALYZB010000340.1 GCA_030945945.1 Actinomycetota bacterium
GAGCCGCGGTCTGCAATTGGCTGGTGAGCTGCTGGCGGATCAGGATCGTGGACTGCGCGAGGCTGCGCGTCTTGGCCGGGATGACCTTGGTCACCTCGAGCAGGTAGTAGCCGAACTGACCCTTGACCGGACCGAGCAGCTTGTTGGGGGCCGCACTGAAGGCCGCGGCGGAGAGCGCCGCGTCCTGCTGGCCCTTGCTGACGTTCGTCAGGACCCCGCCCGTATTCTTGGTGGTGGGGTCGATCGAGTACTGCTTGGCGACCTTGGCCCAGCTCTTGCCTGACTTCAGGGCCTTCTGGGCCGTGACGGCCTGCGCCTGGGTCTTGGTCAGCACGATCTTCATGTTGCGTAGTTCGGGGGTGCCGAACTGGGACAGGTGGCTCTGGTAGAAGGCGCTGATCTGAGCCGGGGTGACCGTCGTCGGGTGTTTGGCCAGCAGCTTGGTGTAGATCTGCTGGACGCGCACGCGGTAGGTCACGTCCGTGAGCGTCTGTCCGGTTGAGGACAGGAAGGCGTTGAACTGCGTCGCGGTGGAGAACTGGCCCTTCTTGGCCGTGGCCAGCGCGGTCTGCACCTGCGCGTCGGTGACCTTGATCCCCATCTTGTGGGCGTCGGCCTGGTACCAGTAGGCCTTGACCAGGAAGTCCATCACCTGCGAGGAGAGCGAGGTGAAGAGCTGCTTGCAGTCGGCCCGCAGCTGCTTGTCCGCCGTCGTCTTCAGCGCGGGGATCTCGGTGCGGACGTTGGTCAGGCACTTATCGAACCTCGGCGGATCGTTGGGGACGATCACCGGCTGACCGGGCCGTTGGGACGCCTGCTCCTTGGCGGCCACGAACATCCAGTGGTTGACCGCCTGCTTGGAGATCACGTTGCCGGCCACCGTCGCCACGGCGTTGTCGGGCATGCCGCTTGAGCCGCAGCCACTAATCGCCAGCGCGATGAGCACAAAAAAGGCGCCAAGCGCCGGGATGATCCTCTTATTCTTCATACGACTCGGGTCGATGGTAGCGAGGACACGTTTCCCAAGTCCCCCCAGGGTGTTAGGCCTGCGTTTGGCCCAGTTTTGCCACGCGTGACACTCACCCATGACGTCTGGGTCGTCAGGCTGGGCCGATGCGCGAGATCGTCGGTTCGGTTGGCAGTCATTGTGTACGAACTACGTCCGGTTTGGCTGCCAACCGGCGTGGGGGTGCTCCGTCGTGACGCGGCGGCCCAGCTCGGAGACCGAGGCATTGCTCGCGGCGCTGGCCGACCGCCAGCACGGAGTCTTCGCGCTGGGGCAGCTCGACGGCAACGATTGGCTGCGGGCCGCCGTGGGCCGCCGTGGGCCGCCGCGTCCGTGTGGCCGATTACGGCGTCTGCATCACGGGGTCTATGCCTACGGTCACCGACGCCTGACCCCCAGCGGCCATCGCCTCGCCGAGGTCCTCGCCTGCGGCCCCGGCGCCGTGCTCAGCCACCGGAGCGCCGCCACACTCTGGGAGCTGCTGGCCACCGCGCGGACCCGCATTGACGTGACGGTTCCCGGGACCAGCCGGCGTACGCGCACGGGCGTCCACCTGCATCGGACGCGTGAGCTGCGGCCCGGGGACGTCGCGGTGATCGACGGAGTCCCGGTCACCACAGTCAACCGGACCCTCTGCGATCTCGCCGGCGTGGTGTCCAGAGCCCGACTCCAACGAGCCGTCGAGCAGGCCGAGCGCAGTAACGTTCTGGACCTGTCCACGCTGCAACGGGCGGTCGATCGCCATCCGACCCGGCGCGGGACCGGGTCGCTGCGAGCTGTGCTGGATGACTACACACCGGCGCCGTTAATGCGCTCGGCGCTCGAGCGGAGCTTTCGTGAGCTCCTCCAAGCTGCCAGCCTGCCCATGCCGCTGACCAATCACGTCGTGGCGGGGTATGAGGTGGATGCTTACTGGCCGCAATGGCACCTGGTGGTCGAGCTTGACGGTCGCGCCTACCACTCTGATCCCCGTGCCTTTGAGCGTGATCCGGTCCGCGACGCACGCCTGATGCGCCAGGTGCCGGGTGCTGCGGGTAACCGTTAAACGGCTGGCGCGCTCACCGAAGGCGGTCCTCGCCGACATCCGCGCCCTCGCGGCGCTGGCCGAGGGCCGCTGACGCCGGCGCAACCCGCGGTTGCAGCCCTTGCGTACGTAGTTCGAACGAAATGACGGCCAACCGCGATGTGAGCGCCGCCCGCGCTCGCCAAATCCCGGCGCCTCGGTCTGCCCACCGCGGCTCAGGCC
>JALYZB010000345.1 GCA_030945945.1 Actinomycetota bacterium
GCCCGGGTCTGCGCGGTGCCCGGCGCCGGACGCGGGGTGACCCGGGTGGCGGAGGTCTCG
The DNA here is from genome assembly GCA_030945945.1 of Actinomycetota bacterium. The sequence goes on from JALYZB010000345.1 coordinate 61, forward strand.
AAACCCGGATCGCCGATCAAGCGCGTGGCGGCGCTGGTCGCGAACTGCGCCGAGTCCGACCCTTCCGGTGCGACGCCACGGGCGGCGTCGCGCAGCGTCTCGGCGAACGCGAGCGCGTCCCCGGGCCGGGCGCGCTGGTCGATGGCCAGCGCCATATTGACGGCGAGGGCCAGCTCGCGGGCCACCTCGGGGTTGAGGTCATCCAGCCGGGTGGGGGCCTCGCGCTGCTGTTTGAGGGCGAGCTCGGAGAGCGAGTTGGCCTCGTACGGGAGGCGGCCGGACATCAGCTGATAGGTGACCACCCCGAGGGAGTAGATGTCCGCGCGCGGACCGGCCTCATCCCCCCGCGCCTGTTCGGGCGCCAGGTAGGCGGCGGTGCCGAGCACCGAGCCGACTTGGGTGATGCTCGACTGGTCGGCGGCTCGCGCGATCCCGAAGTCCGCGAGCTTGACCACGTCGGTGTCGGAGACGAGCAGATTGCCCGGCTTGACGTCCCGGTGCACGACGCCGTTGCGATGCGCGTATTCAAGGCCCCGACAGGCCTGGGTGACGATATTCAGAGCCTGCTCGACATCGAGGTGGCCGCGGTCACGCAGCAGCTCGGCGCAGGACCGGCCGGCGACATGCTCCATGACGATGAAATGCTGGTGGTGGGAGGCATCGAAGCCGAAGTCGAAGACCTGGACGATGTTGGGGTGAACGAGCCGTGCGGCGGCCAGCGCCTCGCGGCGGAATCGTGAGACGAACGTCGGGTCATCGGCCAGATGGGCCGCGAGCAGCTTGATCGCGACGTTGCGTTCGAGCCGATTGTCGAACGCGAGGTGGACCGTCGACATCCCACCAACGCCGATCCGGCCCTCGATCCGGTACCGCCCTGCGATCGTCGTGACGCCGGTCATTGTCCGTTCTAGTTGCCGCCGACGGTGGTGGTTCCACCGATGCCGGCGCCCCCGTTGGATGTCGTAGATGTACCCCCACCGGTGGGATTGGTTGCCGTCCCGGTGTCTGTGGAGCTGGTCGGGGTGGTCGAGGTGGTCACCGTGGTCGTGCTGATCGAGCTGCTCGCCGGCTTGGTGGTCGTGCTCGACGAGCTGCTGCGGCTGCTGCTGGTCGCGCTCGAGCTCGAGCAGTTGCGGCCGGCCAGCGCGCTGAGCGTACTCGCGCCCTGACCGAGGTTCTTGGCCAGGGTCGGGTTGATCGTCGAGGGCAGGGCGGCGACCGAGCTCTGGAACGCCTGGACGGCTCCTTGCGCGCTGCCGCAGTGGCCGGCGCTGACCGCCGAGGAGAGCGCGTTGAGCTGTGCGTTGAGGCCGCCAGCCTGCTGGCTCGAGAGCAGCCCGGTGCTGCTGCCGCAGGCGACGACAAAGGCGACGGCGAAGCCGAGGCTACCGGCGAGGAATGCGCGTGGTCTCAGACCCATCGGCGCCTGACTTTAGATGTTGTCGGGATTACCGGCAGGTTAGGCCCAGTCCGGGCCAAAGGCGCCGATTTGCTGGACCATCGGCCATTCTCACTGGCCGTATTCAAGACGCTCAGCCAGCGAATCGGGCAGCCTCGCAGCCCGGATGGCGGCCCCCGCGCCGGCGATGTCGTACTCGACCCGGTGATACGTGGCCCGCCAGTCGGCGAGGTCGAGCTCCAGCCACGCCGCGCGCGGATCGCCGTCCCGCGGCTGACCGACGCTGCCGGGGTTGATCAGCCACTCGCCCTCGCCGAGATCGAGCTCGGTGCCGTTCGGGCGGGTCTCCCCGGTCGCCGGCGCCCCCGGGAAGCGAGCGAAGGAGAGGGCCACGTGGGAGTGACCGATGAGAGCGATCCGCCCGGGCTGGGTATCGAGGCACAGCTCGGCCTGAAGGGGGGAGAGCACGTATTCCCAGACCGGATCGCGGGGGCTGGCGTGGTAGAGGCCGACCGCTTCGCCGAGGTTGGACGGCTCCAGGCCCTCGAGGTAGCTGAGCGTCTCGGCGGTGATCGTGCGTTGGGTCCACGTCGCGGCCAGTGCGGCGCCTCGCGAGAACTGCTCCAGCGCGATCGCCCCGGTGACCCCGAGGTCGTGGTTGCCGGCCAGCGATACAGCGGCCTGGTCGCGGGCCAGGGCGACGCATGCGTCCGGGTCGGCGCCGTAGCCGACCAGGTCACCGAGGCACCACAGTTCGCGGCAGTCTGAGGCGCCGATCGCCTCGAGCACGGCCTCGAAGGCGTGCCGGTTGCCGTGGATATCGGAGACGACCGCGATGCGCATCACTACAGTTTCTCCGGTGAGGCGGTCCGATGGCTACCGGGTGGGTGCGACGCTCGCCCTGGCGCTCGCGGTCACCGACGGCGCACGGCGACTGCTGACCCCCCGCGAGCGCCCGATCAACCCTGCCGCGGGCGCCCTCGGCGACCACTTCAGCCCGGAGGAGATCGCCCGCGGCCAGCGCTTTGCCCGGCCCCAGCGAGCGCTGGGACTGGCCACGGCGGCGATCGATCTGGCTGCCATCACCACCCTGACCGTATGGCCGCCGCGCTGGCTGCGACGAGCCGGCGCACGCCCGCTCGCGGGGGGCGCCGCGGCCGCGGCCGCGCTCAGTGCGGGGGTCAGCCTGCCGACCCTCCCGCTTGCGG
>JALYZB010000348.1 GCA_030945945.1 Actinomycetota bacterium
TGGGGACATATTGGGGACACGCGTCGTTTTTGCCGACTCGGCCGCAGTCCAGAACAGGCCCGCCTACCAGGTACATTCTCAGAGCCCGCCTCCGGACTTGAACCGGAAACCTTTTCATTACAAGTGAAGTGCTCTACCAATTGAGCTAGGCGGGCGCGGGGGTGCAGTGTCTCATGGGCCGATGATTGTCCGCGTCGCCGCCGGAAGGCTGCAGGTGGTTCGGGGCGACGGTGGCCCTCCGTCTGACGCCCCGGATCCGGGAGGACCGCAGTGGTTCTCGGTAGCGGCTGGACCGCCGTCGGATGCATCCTTGCGGCCTGGTGGACGAATGTCCGAGGGCTCCGAGCCGCGGTCAAGCCGGGTACGGCGCGGGTCGAACCAACCCGTGATGACTTCACTCCGACTCTCACCAGACGCGGTAACGGTGCTCGGCTTGGCCGGCACCGCGCTGCCTTTTGCCCAGTCGGTCGATGATGAGGTCGAGCGGTGGCTGCGGCCGCTGCGCCTGTACGGCCAGGCGGGGGGCGCCCTGCAATCGCTTGGCGTCAGCGAGGGGCGGCTCGTTGAGACCCAGCAGAGCCATCCCGAGCGCAGCGATGACTCGCCGTCGGAGACCCTTCACCTGGTTGCGACCGCGGCCTCGCGGATCGCAGTAGAGCGGGGTTGCACGACCGTCGGTACCCTCGACATCCTTCTTGCCGTAATGGGTCACTACGGTGAAGCGTTCGATTGCGCCTTGCGCTGCCGCTCCAGTGACAGGGCCGAGCTCATGACCGTGCTCGGCGAGCGGGCCGCGTAAGCCACCTCACCCGCCCGTGCTCCATGAGCCGTCCGGTCGCTCACCGCGACGGCTCTATCGTTGTGGCCACCGGGGTACGCCGGCGGGAGCCGGACGCTGGGGCTCGGCGTTGCGGCTCGGCGGTGGGGGCCGAGCGCCGGGCGCTGGGGGGAGGAGCGCGAGTACCGCGAGCGCATCCTCCTGCGAACGATGCAGCGGGATCACGTGCTCGAGCCCGACGACGGCGAAGATATTGCGGACGTCCTCGTTGTCGCAGACCACGGCCAGCTCGCCGCCGGAGCCGTGCAGCCGCTTGAGCGCGCCGACCAGCACCCCGATCGCCGTCGAGTCCACGAAGCCGGTCTCGGTCAGGTCAACCACGACCCGTCGATCTCCGGCGTCGATCCGCTTCGTGATCCGCGTCTTGAGCTCGGGGGCAACCCCGAAGTCCACGTCACCCGCGATGTGGAATGTGCGTACGCCGCCCGCGGCGACGTCCTCCCGGATCTGAAATTCGGACATGTGTCCCCCTACCTGGTGTTCATGGCTGTGTTTCCCCGCCTACAGCATCGGTCAGCAACCGCCGTCCGCGTAGCTTTCCACGGCCCGATGGACGATGCATGACGCAATACCGGCTCAAAGCGACAATTCCTCACCGGGCGCACGGTCACCCCCGCCGGAGCGGCTGCCCCGTGCTGCGCCGCGCTCTGGCGGGGACCTGCCTTCTCCTACTGCTCGTGCCGGCGGTGGCCTCTGCCTCGCCGTCGAGCTTTCCGATCTTCGGCCGCTTTCCTTCCGTGCTGGCCTTCAGGGAGGGCGAGAGCACTTCGGCTCAGGACCTGGCGGCGTTCAGCGCCACCGGCGCACCGCCGGCGCCGAGCACCGTCACCATACCGCTCAGGGCATCTGTCAGAGCTCCTTGGCTCCCGCGCGACCACGCGTGACAGCCCACAGCTTGGAGTCGCAGACCAGACCCCCCAGCAGCTGACCGATCAGATGCAGGCTCTGCCAACGACAGGCGGGTGGCGGTCAACGGCCACCACTGACGGGCGGCGCGGCTGCGTTCGCGGCCAACGTCTGTTCCCACCAGGCCACCGCCTCGGTCATCGTCTGACGCAGCGAGATCTCGGGCTTCCAGCCGGTTGCCGCGGTGAGCGCGGCGTGGTCGCCGCGCAGATCCATGACCTCGCTGGCGCGTACGCGGGAGGGGTCGACCTCATGGCTGATCACCATCGGGGCGACCACCTTGCCCAGCAGCGCCACCTGCTCGGCCGCCGAGACCGACGCACCGGTGCCCACGTTGTAGACCCCGGCGGGCGCGCGCTCGGCGAGCAGGCGGTAGGCCCGGACGACGTCGCGCACATCGGTGAAGTCCCGGCGCGTGTCCGGGTTGCCGGTGATGATCGTCAGCTCCGAGACTCCCGCGCGGAGACCCTCGGCCGCCTGGCGCGTCAGCGAGGCGAGCAGGAAGATTGGCCGCTGGCCGGGACCGGAATGACTGAACGGCCGCGCGCGGATGATGTCGAGACCGTGGGCATGGGCATACACGGCGGCGAGCATCTCGGCCGACGTCTTGGAGACCGCGTACGGATTGGCCGGCGCAAGCGGCGCGGATTCGGCGAGCGGCAGCGCGTCGGGGACGCCGTAGACCTCACACGTGCTCACCCACACCACCCGCGCGCTGCGAGCCTCGCGCCGGAGCGCCTCGAGCAGGTTGACCGCGGTCGCGGTGTTCTCCGACAGCGTCTGCGCCGGTGACTCCCAGGAGCGACCGACCGAGCTCAGCGCCGCCAGGTGGTAGACGACATCGGGGTGTGCCTGCGCGATCGCGGCGCGCACCGCCTCGGGGTCGCGCAGATCCACACCAACATCCGTGATCGCTCCCTCGGTCTCTCTGCCCAGATCCGCCGGCTCGCGTCGCGACAGCGCGATCACCTCATCGCCGGCATGCGCGCATGCGCGCACCAGCCATCTGCCGGCAAAGCCGGAGGCCCCGGTGATCAGTGCCCGCACGTCAGGGGGCCGGCTGGACGGAGACTGCGTGCTCCAAGGTGCCGTGCCCATTGGAGGAGTAATCCTCGAGGGGTTCGGGCGGAGCGGGTTCGGGCTCGGCGTTGACGCGTCGTTCGAGCTCGCCGAGGACCAGGCCGAAGAGCAGATGGCGCCACGCCGCCTGAACGAACGCGGCCCGGTTGCCGGTCAGAGTCGGCAAATCCTCGCGGGCGGGATGAAAGCAGTCGCTCACGCGCACGAGCGGCCATAGGGCCACGTGCTCGAACAGGCCCGCGGCCGGCCCGCGCAGCGAGGCGGGAATCGGCAGCACGGGAGCGAGGTTGGCGTACACCGCGCCGAAC
>JALYZB010000353.1 GCA_030945945.1 Actinomycetota bacterium
CCGGCTCCGACGATCACACAGCGGGCAGAGCCCGGCAACTCGCTGCGCTCAGCCTCACCGTTCACGAGCGGAGGTATAGACCATTGTCCGATGGAGGTCCGGACGTCAGGGTCGCGACACCGGCCTCAGATACCGCGCTGGATCGTGTCGAGCAGCTGCTCGGTGATCTCTGCGCGCATGTCGTCGGGCAGTTCGCGCAAGGGACCCTCGATCAGCAGCATGCTCAACCCGTGGACTGCCGACCAGGCGGCGAAGTCGGCGCCGGGCCGCCGCAGCGGCGTCAACCCACCGGCGGCGACAAGCCCGTCGAGCTGCATTCCCAGCAGCGTGGCCGGGCCGGGCCGAACGGCCGGCGGCTCGTCCTGGGCTCCCGAGCTCGGATAGAGCATGCTGATCGGCACCGAGAACGCGGTCCGGAACAGCCCCGGCTCGGTGACGGCAAAGCGGATGTAGGCGCGACCGGTCGCTCGTAGCCGCGCGAACGCCGCCTCCGGACTGCGGTCGGTGGGGTCGACCTCGGCCACGAGCGTCTCCATCAGCTCAGCCAGGCGATCCATGCAGCGATCGCACACCGCGGTCAGCAAGGCATCACGGTTGGGAAAGTCGACCCCGCGGCGCCCCGGCCTCATCTTGGCCGCCGTTTGTCTTGCTGCCTTCGCGATCAACATCGACACGACGATCGTCAGCGTTGCCCTGCCGTCGCTCACCCGTGAGCTCGGTGCGGCACCCGTGACCTGCAGTGGATCGTCGATGGATACAGCCTCGCCTTCGCCGCCCTCGTGCTTGCCGCCGGAAGCCTGGGAGACCGCTACGGGCGCCGGCCGGCGCTGATCGCAGGCTGCTCGGCTTCGCCGCCGCCAGCGCAGCCGGGGCCCTCTGCACGAGCCCGATTGAGCTGATCGCCGCCCGCGTGGCCATGGGCGCGTGCGCCGCCCTCATCTTCCCTACCACGCTGTCGGTGATCACCAACACCTAACCGAGCGCTCAGAGCGAGCCAAGGCGGTCGGGGTGTGGGGAGCGGTGACCGGGCGCGGAGTGGCGATCCGACCGGTCACCGGCGGGCTCCTGCTGACGGGTTTCAGCTGGCCAAGTGTGTTCGTCGCCCTCATCCCGGTGGCGCTGCTCGCCGCGGTGGCCGTGTGGCGGATCGTTCCCGAGTCCCGCGACCCGGCTACCCCGCCGGTGGACCGGCTCGGACTGGTGACCGCGAGTCTCGCCATCGGCACGCTCGTCTACACGATCATCGAGGCGCCCGGCTGGGGCTGGGGCTCGCCGCGCAGCCTGGCCGGCTTGGCGATCGCGCTCGGCGCCGGCATGCTCTTCGTGACCATCGAACGCCGGACGCGCCACCCGATGCTCGACGTCTCCCTGTTCTCAGAACGGGCGTTCTCAGCCGCCAGCGGGGCCGTCACCGTGGCCTTCTTCGCCCTTTTCGGATTTATCTTCCTGATCACCCAGTACATGCAATTCGTCCGCGGCTACGGACCGCTCTCCACGGGCGCCCGGATCCTGCCCGTCGCGCTCAGCATCGGCGGAGCCTCGGCTCGGAGTGGCGATCATCGGCAGCGTCTACACGTCCCTGTACGCCGCTCAACTCCTGCACGGCGCCGCCCGGCACCTCCCGGCCCATCTCCTGCAGGTCACGCAGGGCTCGGTCGGCGCCGGCTACGCAATCGCCGCGCGGGTGCCCGAATCAATCCACCGCGCGGTCCTGCACTCGGTCACGAACTCGTTCATGACCGGGCTGCACGCGGGCTGTCTCGTCGCCGCCACGGTCTGCGTGCGCGGCGCTCTCGGCTCCGGTTTCTTGCCCGGTCGTCGCCAGGACGCGCCGCTGCCCGCGGCGGTCGCCACGGTCCGGGCGGCCTGACTCGGGTCGCCAGGGCGTTCTGGTTGCCCCGGTCAGAGATCAGACATCCAGGGGCTCGTGTCGCTCCAGAGCGCAGACACGTCCAACCGGTGAACGACAACAACCGTAATGCTCAGATGGTGGTTCACACCCGGAGACCCAGCCACAACAGGATGGTGGCGAGCACGATCGCGGCCGGAACCGTTATCAGGCCTAGAGTCACGAACTCCCTCCCGGGATAGCGGATCCCCTCCGTGGCCAGCACGCGCCGCCAAAGCAGCGTCGCTAGCGAACCGACGGGGGTGAGGTTGGGTCCGACGTTGACGCCGATCAGCATCGCGAGCACCGGTCCAGCCCCGAGGCCGGCGGTGACCGGAATGAGGATGAGCGTCGCCGGGAGGTTGTTGACGAGGTTGGCGGTGACCGCTCCGATGGTCGCGATCAGCAACAGGTCAGGCAGCGAGCCGCTGCCGGGGACCACGTCACCGACCGCAGCGGTGACGCCGTGGAGGCCCGCGGCGGCGACGATCACACCGAGACCCAGGACGAAGATGAGAAAGCCCGGCTCGGCGGCCCGGATGAGCGCGGTCGGAGCGCTGCGCCCAGCGAGCAGGGCGGGCAGGTTGACCACCACGGCCCCGGCCGCCGCAACCCACACCGGCGCGATCCCGACCGGCGAGCTGACCGCGAACCCGATCAGGGTGAGCGCGAGCACGGTGACCGCAAACCGCGGCAGTGGAGCCGGCCGGCCAGGCTCGTCGACGGCGACGAGCGACACCCCCGCGCCCTCACGGTCGCCACGCGCACGCCCAGGATCATCGCCCGGCACCGGCCGCCAGCGCGAGAGAACCACCCAGGCCACCGTCACCACCCCGACGGTGGGCAGCGCCATCAACAGCGCGAAGTGGGTGAAGGCAAGCCCGCTGGCGCGAAACGCGAGCAGGTTGGTCAGGTTTGATACGGGCAGCAGCAGCGAAGCCGAGTTGGCCAGGTGGGCGCACGCGTACAGCGGGACGCGAGGATCGCTGCGCACGCGCCGGGCGGTGGCGAGCACGATCGGCGGCAACAGGACGACCGTCGCGTCGAGTCCGAGGACGATCGTCACCGCGGTGGCCACGGCGAGCACGAACGCCAACAGCCGGCGCGCGTCCCCACCCGCCCGCGTCGCCATCAGCCCGCCCAGAGCCGCGAACAGGCCCTCGCGCCGGCACCCCTCGGCGATCAGCAGCAGCGCGGCGAGAAAGGCGATGGTGCCGCCGAGCTCACGCAGCGCCGCCTCGGCGCGAGTCAGGCTGATGGCGCCGACCGAAATGAGAATCAGTGCCCCGAGGACGGCCACGCCGGCTTCCGAGACCCGGCGCGGCCGGACGACGGCGATGATCAGCGTGCTGGCCAGCGCCACCAGCGCTAGTGACAGCGCAACCGCGTCAGCCACGCCGGGACCCGGCTCGGCGCGCGGCTAGTCTCGCGTCTGGATAATTCGTGAGCAGTTTCGGGAGTGGCTGGACGGGACACCTAGCCAGTGGTTCGGGCGATCCTCCAGACCGAGAGCCCGAGCACGAGCACGGTGCCCACCGGCAGGATCCACCACGCGGAGGCGCCCGCGGCGGCCACGATCGCGGTGATCCCCAGCGCGACCACGACCGCCACGGCGATCCGCCAGTCGTCGCCGACCACGAAGTCCCAGAGAAACCGGCCCAGAGCCTCGACGCGGCTCATGCGTGCACCGCCGCGTCATCGCGCGCCTCGGCCGTCGACGGCGGCGACGTCCTGCGCCGGCGCAGTGCGGTCACCATCGCGATCGCCACCAGCAGGGTCACTGGGACGATGACCAGCAGCGAGGCGTCGCTGCCCGGCCAGTTGGCGCCGGCACCCTCGGCGCCCCAGAACATCCCGAACGAGGTCAGCATCACGCCGACACCGAACTTCAGGCTGTTCTCGGGAACGCGCGCGAGCGGCGCGTGGACGAGCATGCCCGTGACGATCACCAACGCCACCGCGGCCACGGCGGCGATCGCAGCCAGCCCAATATTGTGCTGGTTGGCGCCGAAGGTCAGGACGATGAAGATGACCTCGAGGCCCTCGAGGAAGACGCCCTTGAAGGAGAGCGTGAACGAGTAGCCGTCGAACCCCGAGTCGATCGCGCCCGCGGCGCCGGCCGCCTCGCGCTCGCGCGCGAAGATCCCCGCCTCGTCGTGTAGGGCCTTGAGACCAGATGCCCGCAGTATCGCCTTGCGAAGTCATTGCAGCCCAAAGACCAGCAGCAGGCCGCCGACGATCAGGCGCAGCACGTTGAGCGGCAGCGACGTTAGCGCCGGCCCGAGCGCCGCGGTGACCACCGCCAGCGCAAGCACTCCAGCCCCGACACCGATCATCGCCGAGCGCCAGCTGCGGGTCACCCCGACGGCAAGAACGATCGTCAGGGCCTCGACGGCCTCGACCGTGCAGGCAAGGAACACCGACAGCGCAAGACCGATCTCCGAGCCGGTCATCGGGTCAACTCATTGAGGCCGAGCGCGTCGATCGCCTGCTCACGAAGCTTGTACTTCTGCACCTTGCCGGTCACGGTCATCGGGAACGCATCGACGGCCCGGACGTACCGCGGGATTTTCTGGTGAGCGACCTTGCCGCGGCAGAAGCTCTCCACCTGCTCACGCTCGACGGTGGCACCGCGCCGCGGGATCACGAACGCGACGAGCTCCTCGCCGTAGCGCGCGTCGGGCACGCCGACTACCTGCACGTCGGAGATGTCGGGGTGCGCATAGAGGAACTCCTCGATCTCGCGCGGGTAGAGGTTCTCTCCCCCTCGGATGACCATGTCCTTGCTGCGCCCGACGATGTTGACGTAGCCCTCATCGTCCATCGTGGCCAGATCGCCGGTGTGCATCCAGCCCTCGCCGTCGATCGCCTCGGCGGTCCGCTCGGCATCCTGCCAGTAGCCCGTCATCACGCTGTAGCCACGGGTGCACAGCTCGCCGCGCTCACCGCGCGCGACCGTTTCGCCGGCGGCGGGATCGATCACCTTGACCTCGAGATGGGGCCCGACCCGGCCGACGCTGCCGACCCGCTTCTCCACCGGATCGTCGTGTGCGGTCTGGGTGGACACCGGGGAGGTTTCCGTCATCCCATAGGCGATGCCGACCTCGCTCATGTGCATGCGCTCGATGACGCGCTTCATCACCTCGACCGGGCACGGAGAACCGGCCATGATTCCGGTCCGCAGCGAGCGCAGGTCGAACTCGGTAAAGCGGGGATGATCCAGCTCGCCGATGAACATCGTCGGAACCCCGTAGAGCGAGCTGCAGCGCTCGTTGGCCACGGCACGCAGCGTCGCCTCGGGGTCGAAGGCCGGCGCGGGGATGACCATCGTCGCGCCATGCGATGTGCACGCAAGGTTACCCATGACCATCCCGAAGCAATGGTAGAAGGGCACCGGGATGCAGACCCGGTCGGCCTCGCTGTAATGGCACCCCTCCCCCACCAGGTAGCCATTGTTGAGGATGTTGCGGTGGGTGAGCGTCGCGCCCTTGGGAAAGCCCGTCGTCCCGCTCGTGTACTGGATGTTGATCGGATCCCGCGGCGCCAGCGCGGCGCCGCGCCGCGCCAGCTCCTTCGGCGTGACCGATACGGCTGACCGCAGCAGCCCCTCCCACTCAGAAGACTCGAAGAAGATCACCGACTCAAGATCCGGCAGCTCGGCGCGGACCTCGGCGACCATCGCGCGGTAGTCCGAGGACTTGAACGAGGGCGCAGCGATCAGCATCCGGCAGCCCGACTGGCGCAGTACGTACTGAAGCTCGGAGGTGCGATAAGCCGGGTTGACGTTGACGAGGATGACCCCGAGCTTGGCGGTCGCGTACTGCACGAGCGTCCACTCGGCCCGGTTCGGGCTCCAGATGCCCAACCGGTCCCCGGCGACCAGACCCGCGGCGAGCAGGCCTCGTGCGATTTGATCGATCGCGGCTCCGAACTCGCGGTAGGTGAACCGCAGTCCCTGTGAGCAGGAGACGAGCGCCTCGCGGTCGCCGTGGCGGGCGATCGTGGCTTCGAGGTTGGCCCCGATCGTCTGCTCCAGGAGGGCCGGCCGATCGACGCCCCGGGCGTGGGACGGAGCTCTGTCTGAAACCTCGGTCACCGCCTCCTCCTTCGTGGTGGGGGCCAAAATCGTACCGCGGCACTGGCGCCGCAGGGGCGGCTGCGCGTCCGGGAACCCTTAGCCGGGAACGATGCCCCACCGCGCGCGGTGCCCCTCGCCGGGGCCCAGCCAGACCAGACCCTCGCCGGTGGCCAACGCATTGGGCGGGCAACTCATCGGCTCGATCGCCACGCCCCGGCGGCGCGCCTGCGGCGCGAGCGTGTCGCCGGTGAACACCATCAGATGCGTGTAGGAGCCGTCGACCCAGAGGGTGGTGCGGCGCGACCCGTCAGCAGTGGCGATCCGGGCCCGGGCCAGCCCGTCGCCGTCGCGTCGCAGATCCGTGAAGCCGGTGTCGAGCCGGTCAGCGCCGATCACGCGCGCGGTGCTGAAGTCATACCGGCTGCCTTTGACCGCGGCGATCCCGGCCGGGATTCCCTGATCATCGGCCCGCAGCCGGCTGCGCGCCGGCAGCTCGAGCAGGATCGGGTCGATCGAGGGTGTGCCAAGGGTCAGGTACGGGTGAGCGCCGATGCCGTACGGACACGGCTCCGGACCCACGTTGACCACCTCGCTGGCCACGGTGAGGCCGTCGGCGGTCAGCCGGTACTCGACCCCGAGGTCCAGCGTGCCCGGCCAACCGGGCTGGGGATGCAGGCGGTGAACGAGGCGCACCCGGTCAGGCTCGTGCTCGGCGACGGCCCAGGCGGCCCAGCGCACGAGGCCGTGAATCGCATTGCCGGCCTTCGGCTCGGTCAAGGCCAGCTGCATCGGCCCTCCGGCGTGCTGCCAGCGGCCGCCCGCGACCCGGTTGGGCCACGGGGCCAGCAGCTGGCCGCGGCCACCGCTGCACATCTCCCCCGGCGCATACCCATCGAGCACGTCCTGGCCGTCGGCGCTGTAGGAGCGCAGACCGCCGCCCACCTGCACCGCCACGACTCGCTGGGCGCCGTGGGCGATCGTGTGCTGTTCACCGGACGGGACCGCGGGTGGCTCTGAGCCGGGCATCTCCGGAAGCCTAATCCCCCGCGATGATCAAACGTGCGTGGAAAACGCGTCCGGCGCCGATACTCGAGTAATGCCGAACTCCACGACAGGCCGCTGCCAGATCCTCCTCGAGGACAGAGATCTGGCCGAGGCGATCCCAACCGGCGAGCGCGCGGATGCGATCGGCGCCTGCGAGGTCGCAACGATGCGCATCGCCCGCGGCCGCTGGACGGTGCCACGCGGGGCCATGCTCGACGGGGGCATCGGCCTGCTCATCCTCGAGGGTCTGCTCCTGCGCCGCGTCGGCATCGATGGCCGGTTTGGCTCCGAACTGCTGGGCGAGGGCGACGTGCTGCGGCCCTGGCAGGGCGAGGACGCCGAGCCGACCCTGTCGCGCACCACCGGCTGGAGGGCGCTGGCCCCGGCACGGGTGGCGCTGCTCGACGCGGACGCCGCGCGCTCGATGGCGTCCTACCCGCAGCTGACCGGCCGGCTGGTGGGCCGGGCACTCGAGCGCTCGCGCAACCTGGCCGTGAACATCGCGATCATCCAGCAGGCCCGCGTCAGCACCCGTCTACACATGCTCCTGTGGCATCTGGCCGACCGGTGGGGCCGAGTGCGCTCCGACGGCGTCATCCTTCCGCTGGCGCTGACCCACACGGTGCTCGCCGAGCTGGTGGCGGCCCGCCGCCCCACGGTGACCACCGCGCTGACCGAGCTCACGCGCGACCGGCGGGTCGTGCCCGCCAGCCCCGGCTGGCTGCTCCTGGGTGAGCCGCCCGGTGAGCTGCTCGAGCTTCAGACCGTCGCCCCGGCGCCTGCCTGAGCGCCCCGGGGCCGGCTGATCCGTTGATCGGCCCGCGAACCACAGTGATCCGGTGCGAACACGCGTGCGTAGACAGCGACGAACCCAAATGTAAGGAGGCCCGATGTCGCACGCGATCAACGACGAGCAGGCGTCGACCCCGGCTGGGGCGGTTGAGTTGCTGGCTCGCGATGATGTGGAGCGCAAGCGGTTTTTGAGGATGGCGGGTAGGCGGATGGGCGCGGGTGCGGCGGCGACGTCGTTGGCGGCGTTTGT
>JALYZB010000359.1 GCA_030945945.1 Actinomycetota bacterium
GGGCACTCCCAGTCCACGGCTTACATCTCACTGAGCGCCTGCATACCTAGACCTGGACCCCCACCCTGACCGAGCTCGGCTCAGGCGAAGCGGAAGGCCCCTTTCACTATGACTGGTGCCGCGAGCATTGGGCGCTTGTCCTTGACGGCGTGCCGACCCTGCGACACCCTGGCGGGCAGGACGTCATGGCGCGTGGCGACATTGTCTGCTTTCCCGAGGGCGAGGCTGGCGCCCATCAATTCCTCAATCATGCCGACGAGCCGGCGCGGCTGCTGATCTGCTCGGCGCCGGTCACCGGTCCGTCAGCCGCGGTCTACCCCGACGACAACACGTACGTGCTCCGCGTTCCCGGGCAGACGGGGTATCGCTTTCGCCTCACCGACCAGCTCCCCGACTACTGGGACGGCGAGCCGGGAGCCGGCAGCGCGTAGCGAGCCGCGCCGGTCCAGCCACAGGCTCAGCTGCCGCTCGCCGCCAGCGCCGCCAGCGCCGCCAGATGGAACGGCGCCCCGGAGCGGTCCCCGGCGTCGTGCACAAACTCGGAGCTCGCCGGCGGAGACCCGCAGCGGCGGATCGAGCCGCTCCTCGGCCATGTCGATCCTCTCCGGGAGTGCCCCTTCACGAAGACGGGAAGTGTCGTGGACGGTTTGACGCACCCTCGACAGTTTGCTTCCTGCGAATCGAGTCGTACCCCGCGCTCGCTTTCATCGCTCGTTTCGGGCCTGACTCGACACGCGCTTTGCGACGAATCCACGCCGAACCAGCCGTCTCGCTCGCTTGGCAGCGGGTACCGCCGAACGACGCCCCGCCACATCCAGCTCACTCTCTTGCGCGTTCGCCTCGACGCGGTACGCGACGCCGTGCGGCAGTGCCTCGAGGCGCGTCGCTGGCGGCAGCGTTGCGCTTTAGGGTCGCCGCTCGACGACCGGCTCGGCGGGCGCCTCGAGGCCAAGGTGTATTGCTCGCCGGTCGGTTGCGCTGGCTCCAACTCGAAGTGCTTCGCCAAGCGACCGGCTGACGGCGATCTCGCCGCATCCGCCTTGACGTCGGGCAGCGAGGCAACGGAGGGTCCGGTGCCCCGCCCTCCGAGCCAACCTGCGCTGGGCAGGTTGAACGGTCGGTGGGCGGGTCGGGTGTTTGGCCGCTAGGCCTCGTCGCCGAGCGCGACGATGTGCTCGGGTAGCCGCTCGTTGTCGCCGTACATGAAGTGGTTGCCCATGTTCTCAGAGAACCGGCTGGCCTCGGTGGACTTTCCGACCGCTTCTGCGACCTCGCGGACCAGCATGGGCGAGGCGCCACAACAGACGCCGAGGTAGTTGATGCCGAGGTGGTGGATCTCCTTGGCGAAGGCGCCGATCTCGTACCGGTTGGCGTACAGCGGGTCCAGCGCCGTCGGGAAAGCGCGGCCGTGCGGTGACGGCACCCGTGCGCGGTCATCGCTGAGGTTAAAGAACGTCGGTTCCTCGGCGGTGGTCCGGTAGGGGATCGGCAGTGCGCCGACGTGGCAGGACACGGCCGCGCGGATCTGCTTTAGCCAGGGCAGCATCGTCTCGGGCCCACGGAAACAGTTCATGCCCACCACGGTCGCGCCGGCCTGTTCTAGCCGCTGGCAGGTCTCGACGATGCCGACCCCGTCGGCCATCTCCTCCATCGCCATCGGCGCGATCGTGAGGACGACGGGCAGGCCGGTGGCCTTCGCGACCTCGAGCGCCACCAGCGCTTCGCCGGCGTAATAGAACGTCTCACCGATGATCATGTCGGCGCCACCCTCGACGGCCCAGCCGACCATCTCCTCAAACATGCCGCGCACCTCGGCCTGGCGGCCGGTGTCCTCGGGGTCCCAGACGTTGGTGTTCGAGATGTTGCCCGCCATGAGGTCGCCGGGTCGCTGGTCGGCGACCTCCCGGGCGATCTGGAGCGCGGCGCGGTTCAGCGGCTCGAGCAGGTCCTCCTTGCCGATCACCCGCATCTTCTCGCGGTGACCGTTGTAGGTGAACGCCTCGACGACGTCAGAGCCGGCGCGCTGGAAGTCAACGTGCAGGGTCCGAAGGGCGTCCGGGTACTCCAGGGCGACCTCGGGAACGAACTCACCTGCGCTCAGGTAGCCGCGGCGCTCCAGCTCAAACAGGAATCCCTCGGCACAGATCACCGGCCCGGCGTCCAGGCGCACGGTCAGGCCCCCGCTCGGAACCGCAGAGGTGGACTCGGTCATGTGCTGCTCCTTGCTGGTGAAGGGACGGGTCGTCTCACGAGAGAACAGACTCGGACGTCGGCAGCAGTACACGACGCCAGCCGCGACCGCGGGTGGGAACTTCCCTGACGATGAGCGCAGGCATGACTGGTCGGCACAGGCCCTCCATCTCTCGTGGATCGGCACTACACGTCGATGCAGGCGGTCTCCTGACTCCCAGGTCGAGCACTCTCACCCCGCCTTCGCAGGCCGGCAGGCCCAGCGGCGACGTGGGGTCCGAGCTCCCCGGTCACAGTGGCGAGAACCGTGTCGGACTTGCACCGACTTCCCGGCTCTGCATCGCCGTCGCGAGTGTAGTCGCCGATCACGAAGCCGTGCGGCAGGGAGGAGGCTCCGGGCTCAGCAACGAGCCCGGGCCTATCCGACAGACAGGAAGTGTCGCGGACGGTTTGACGCACCATCAACAGTGCTGGTTTCTGCCGAATCGAGCCGTACCGGGTGCTCGCATCGCTTGCGTCGGACCTGACCCGCCGCGCGCTTCGCGACGCATCCGTTGGGGCTGTTAGCTGCCTCCACTACCGCGGAAGTGACCGCGACGGTTGCGTGGATGGATGGCGTCGACGCCGAGGTTATGGCCGCAGCGGGGCCCCGCGATAGGCGGTGAAGCTCCGTCGGGGCGCTGCGCAGGCGGTTGAGGAGAACGAGCCTTTCGGTACCGCAACGTCAGTTGGGTGACGGTGCACTAGGAGCCAGCGACCGGTGATCTTCAGCGGCGTCTGGCCGGCGGCGCTGAGTGTGCGATCGGCGTAGACGTGGGCAGGGCCGGTGTATGAGAACGACTCTCCTGGTTTGATGGGATCCTGCGCTCGATACGCAGGACCAGCAGCGTGTCCGCGAAGAGTCCACCACGTCGCGCCGAGTGACTTCGGCAGAGAATCGTCGCGCCGGGGTCGATCGACAGCGCATCGGCCATGAGCGAGACGCGACCCACGTTGCCCTGCGCGAGTGGAGTCGACCAAGACCCAGTTGGATGCACCATGCTGATCCGGTGATGGGGGCGGCTCGCAGCGCCTGCAGAGGCGGATAGGCCGATCCCGACGACCGAAGCGGTGAGCGCGGCCGCGGTGCGCCTGAGTTTCGTGCCGCCGACCGTACCAAGGGGCCCCCCGATGGTGAGTCTCAGCGCAGTCCATTGCTGGATTCTCCCCGCACTGGCGGCAACGTCCCACAATCAGCGCTGTCAAGCCTCTGCGAATCGGGGCGCGACCCCTCGCTGGCAGACGGGGAGAACAGGCGCTCGCCTTGATCGTGGGTAGCGCGCCTAGCAGTGCTTTGCGAGTCAGTAAGAGGCTGTTCGTCGGATCGAATACGGGCTGGCCGGACGAGCGCTTTCGCTGCTGTCCCGACTCTTACGCCTGGTTTGCGACGAGTCCACACTTGTGGCGACGCCTGATGCTGAGCACGTGTGTTGATGGGCTTTGGCGACCAAGTGACTCGCGTGGCCGGAATCGGCGACGGTCGCGGTCGATAAAGCCGCTGGTGGTCGACGCATTTACCCGATGAGAGACCGCGAGCGCCTTGCGGTACGAGACGACGCGTCCGCAACCAAGTTGCCGGCAGCCTGGGGGCTGGCCGGGGCACGCCGGGCGTCGTGCCCCGAGCCGCGCCGCGATCAGTGCCCGCGTAGCCCGGAGAGCCTGATCCGCACCGGCTCGCTGTATCGCTTGGCGAACGCCTCGGGGGCCGAGCCGAGTCGCGTGATGCCCTCGCTGTACTTGCTTAGGTACGGATCGTTGGCGTCGGCGCGCGGCAACTCCTGATCGACCGTCGCGGTCCCGGAGAAGACGACGATGTCGCCACCGTGCCCGTCGCCGCCAAAGTTCAGGGTCACCCGCGGGTTGCTCTTTAGGTTGGCGATCCGCGCGCTCGGCATGCTGTACATCAGCACGGACTCCTTGCCATCACACAGGAACCACACCGGGCTCGGGAGCGGCGCCCCCTTGGGCGTCACCGTGGTGAACCAGACGACCGTCTCCTCACGCAGGTGACGCGCTGCACGCGCGCCGAAGTCAGAGTTCAGATCGATCATGTAGCGAGGTTATGCGCCGACGCAACCGGCCGACACCTGCCTGGTTGTCGGCGCCGCACTCAGGCGGTGGCGATTACGACCGATCACGATCATCACCGCGCCGCCGCGCGCCCGGAGCCCCTTGACCGCGAAGGCGAGCACGCACACACCATCAAACCGAGATATGAGGCGCCGATCATCATCGGCTGAAACGAAACGCCTCTATCGCGCTCGATCTAGCGTCTCGCGCGATCCCATCAGCCGGAGAGCTGCTGCGCCGCCAGCAAGTACTTCGGCGAGAAACGAGGCGTCCCGACGCGCTCGCCCGGCGCCTCCAATCGCCGGAGCGCTGATCCGGTTTGGTGTCGAGGGGCGGGAGTGTGTGGCGGGGTGCGCTCGGTCCGAACGCTGGAGGTCGGGTCAACAACCCGGGGCTGTGACCAGCCCGGTCGCCCAGGCCATTGCCCCCGCGATGAGCGCAAGTTGGCGAGGGTCGCTCCACGTTTGGGGGAAGTGCCCCAGGGCGTCGTAGAACACGCGCCCACGTCCGGCGCGTCGGCACCACACCAGGGGACGATCCGGATGTCCGTTCGGCGTGTTGAGCCGGGCGAGGACGTGAACGAGGGGACGTGGATCGTGCTTGAAC
>JALYZB010000362.1 GCA_030945945.1 Actinomycetota bacterium
GTGCCGTCGAGCTCCAGAAGACGATCACCGCGCCCGCGCATCACGTTCGCCACCACGCCGCGACCCGCGACGTCGACCCCGTGGGGGGGGGAGCGACAGCGATCGCAGCCTCGGCAGGCCTTCCCGGCGCCTCGATCGCCTCACCCGCCTCGATGGCATCGGTCGCTGCCGCCGGGGCGGCCCATCCCGCCGGGGCGGCCCATCCCGCCGGCGCGGCGCCCACCCAGAACTCCGTCGCCGGGCACTACACGACCGGGGTCCCCCTGACCCAGATCCTTGACCCCGATCACATGCTCTACCTCCACATGTCGCTCGGCCCGGCAGCGCCCACCGCACCCAGCCCCGGAACGGTAACGCCACCGGGGCCGGCAGCCGCCGGCGCGCCGGGCGCGGGGACGCCCGGGGCGGCCACCCCCCCGATCACGCCGCCGGCGGTTGCGACCCCGATCGGCGGGCCAGGCGCGGCCCCCGCGGACACGACTCCGGTCAGCTCAACTCCGACCGTGGGGTCCGGTTCGGCGCCTGCGGCCGCCGGCTCCGGCACATCCCCCAGTCTTACCGCGGGCTCGTCGGCGCCCAGCGGATCGGCGACCGTGCCGTCATCAGGCGGGGGGTCGACATCGCCCACGGGTCAGACCGGTGGCACAACCGGATCCGCGCCGAGCTCCGGGACCGCGGGCGCGACGGCCGGATCGGGGACCCGCGCGACCAGCCGGACCGGGTCGACAGTGGCCAAGACGGTCGCCGCCGGCGGGACGTTGAGCAGCCGCGTCATCACCTTCGCAGTCACCCGGCGCCACGCCCCTCATCGGTTCGCGCTCGGTACGCTGCTGCCACGATAGAGCGCTACCTCGAGAAACTGGACCACGAGGAGCTGTACGTCCGGCGTGGACTGCGCTCGGGCCTCTACACGATCGTCGCGGTCCACTCCACCCTGAGAGGGCCGTCCCTGGGGGGCTGCCGCATGTGGGCGTATGACGATTCGCGAGCGGCGATCCGCGACGCCCTGCGCCTGTCACGCGCGATGACCCTCAAGGCCGCGGTCGCCGACCTCGCGCTCGGCGGCGGCAAGGGGGTGATCATGGTGCGACCCGGGACGGCGCTGAGCTCGCGGCACCGGCGCGATGCGCTGCTGGATTTCGCCGACACCGTTCAGGCGTGCGGGGGACGCTACGTCACCGCCGAGGACGTCGGAACCTCCAGCCGCGACATGAGCCTGATCGCCGGCCGCACCGCGCATGTCGCCGGGCTGGCTCGCGGTCGGGGGGGATCGGGCGATCCGAGCCCGATGACCGCACTCGGCGTCGAGGCCGCCATCTCCGCCGCCTGCGAGCAGGCGTTCGGCAGCCCCGAGTTGCGGGACCGGACGATCGCGGTCATCGGCCTGGGACACGTGGGCTCGCGCGTCGCTCGACGGTGCGCTCGAGCCGGTGCGCGTCTCAGGGTCGCCGACGTCGACCGGGACAAGCGCCGTCTCGCCGCGGAGCTCGGCGCCGACTGGTTGACCCCCGAGCAGGCCCTGACGGCGCCGGTCGAGGTGCTCGTGCCCTGCGCGCTGGGCGGATTTCTCGATGACGAAACGGTGCCGCGGCTGCGCTGCCGGGTGATCGCCGGCGCCGCCAACAACCAGCTCGCCGAGGACCGGATCGCCGATCTGCTCGCCACGCACCAGATCCTCTGGGCCCCCGATTTCGTCGTCAACGCCGGCGGATTGATCAACATCGCCGAGGAGATGGGCGGCTACGACGCCGGGGTCGCCCGGCGCCGCGTGGGCTCGATCGCCGACACCCTGCGAGAGATCTTTGCGCAGGCCGAGAGCTTCGGCGTCACGCCGCTGGCCGCCGCGATGGAGATGGCCCGGCGGCGCCTGGCGATCGCCGGTGAGCGCGGGCGGACGCGCAGCCCGCAGCAGCCCGCCGTCTCTACGGCGCGCTGAGCTCAAACGGCGCCGGACGCTGGACGCCCGCCGGCAGCCGGCCCTCGTCATCGAGCTTGTCCAGGTGGGCGGCGAGCGTGACGGTGGCCGCGGGACGCAGGACCTCGGGCACCTCAGACCACGCACCGCGGAGCAGCTCGGGCACCGACCTCGCCCCACCCGCGAGCGCCTGCAGCAGCCGGCGCTCCCGCTCGAGCCGGTGGGCAACATACTGGTCGAGCTTGGCCGCCGGAGAATCGACGATGGGGCCGTGGCCGGGGGCCAGCAGCCGCAGCGCGCGGGCCCGCAGTCGGGCCAGGCCCTCCAGATAACCGGCCAGCGCCCCCGGATCGGGAGCGATGAACACGCTTCCCTGCCCGAGCACGGCGTCGCCAGTGAAGGCGACGTCCCCGAACAGCAACGCGAAGTGGTCAGGGGCGTGGCCGGGCGTCGCGACCGCCTCCAGTGGCCCAAACCGCGCGCCGGGCTGCAGTCGCGCGTCGGACTCGCCCCGGCCCGCGGCGAGCGGAGTGCCGGGAAATTGGCCCTGGAGGACCGGCACCGCCTCGCTGTGGTCGAAGTGATCGTGAGTGAGCGCGATTCCGCCGAGGCCGCCGCGGCGGCCGATCTCGCCCGCGAGCGCCTCGAGATGCCCGGCGAGAACCGGCCCGGGATCGATCAACCACGCCGGGTCGCGGCCGACCAGCCACGAGTTGGTTCCCGTCAACGTGAACGCGCTCGGGTTCGCGGCGCGGACCCCGACCGCATCGGCGTCAGAAATCTCGACCAGGGACACTGATTGAATAGTCAACCATGGCGAGCGCCACCGCGGACGAGCCGCGCCCCCGGGGTGATGGTTCCGACTCCACGGTGACCGATCCCAGCCGCAGCCTGTGGCGTGGTTTGATCTCGCTGATCATCCTCGTGGCGATGGTCGTCGGCTTGCTGTTCGCGGTCCCCGGGCTGCACGGCGTTGGGGACGCGGTCAGCGAGATGAGCGGCGGCTGGTTGGTCCTGGCGATCGGGCTGGAGCTTCTGTCCTGCATCGGCTACGTGATCGCGTTCCTGCAGGTGTTCGAGCGGGCCCCGGTCCGTTTCGGCGCCCGGGTCGCGCTGTCCGAGCTGGCCTTCGGCGCGGCGGTCTCATTGGGCGGGGCCGGCAGTGTCGCGGTCGGTGCCTGGCTGCTGGTCGAGCGCGGCGCCCCCCCGGGCCGGATCGCCGAGCGCTCAGCGGTACTGTTTCTGCTCACCAGCGCGATCAACGTGATTACGCTCGCCCTGGCCGGTCTGGCGCTGTGGACCGGGATCCTGCCCGGCCCGAGCAACCCGCTGCTCAGCGTCGTGCCGGCTGCGGTCGGCGTCGGCGTCCTGATCGCGGTGCTGCTGCTGCCCCGGTTCAGCGAGCGCCTCGCCGCCCGGCGGCCGCCGGGCCGCGTGCATTCGCTGCTCCTGGAAACGGCGAGCACGATCCGATCCACCGAGCGCGTCCTGTTTGCGCTCGACTGGCGCAACATCGGCGCGATCGCCTTCCTGTGGTGTGACATCGGCGTGCTCGCCGCGTGTTTCGCTGCCGCCGGAGCGGTCCCGCCGCTCGCCGCGCTTGTGCTCGCCTACCAGATCGGGTACCTCTCCAACCTGATTCCAGTGCCCGGCAACATCGGGGTGCTGGACGGCAGTCTGGTTGGGATGCTCGTCCTCTACGGCGCGCCCGCGACGCTCGCCACCGCGGCCACCGTCGTCTACCACGCGATCGCGCTGTGGATCCCGGCCATGTGGGGGACCGCCGCGTTCCTGATCCTGCGCCGAACCCGGGACCGCCCGATCGAGCTGCGCCCGTCCCGAGCCGAGCGCCGACAGCTACGCTCCGAACGCCACAGCCGCGGCGACTGACCCGGGCGTCGCCGGGCCCGGGCGGTCGCCACCGGACCACATCCGCCCGACGAGTCGGTACCAATCGCTGCCGTGGCCCGGAGTGATGCCACGGTACGCAGGGCTTTCGCTGCCAGCGGGCGTGGCCAACGCCGGGTTGGTCCTGTCGGCCTGAGCTCGATTGGCCCTGGGCAGCGGTTGGCCGCGGTGCCACCGTGGTCCAAGTCAACGCGGGCCGGTGTAACCCGGTCCCCGGGACAGGTGCTCGGCACCCGACAGGTACGTCAGATCTGGGGAGATCGCCAATGCGCAGTGCTGTGGGTCAGGGTCCGCGAGTGCCGCGGTAAGCACCGGTGCCTCATCCGGGCTGCTGGTCGAGCCCGAGAATGCCGGTGCCAGCGTCGAGCTGATCTCCGGCGAGATCAACGCCCGCTCCCCGCTGCAGCTGTTCTGGCGGCGCCTGCGCTCCGACCGCGTGGCGCTTGTCTCGGGCACGTTCATCGTCGTGCTGATCCTTGTGGCGATCGCGGCCCCGCTCCTGATCAAGCTGTTCGGACTGCCGAGCCCCAACGTTCAGGACCCCAGCGCCACCGACGCCTTCGGCAGCCCGCTCGGGCCGGCCGGCGGACACCCCCTCGGAGTCGACGAGCTCGGCCGCGACGTCCTGTCGCGGATCATCTACGGCTCACGGGTATCGCTCGAGGTCGGGATCCTCGGGACCGCAATTGCCGCGGCCGTGGGGACCGTCCTCGGCCTGATGGCCGGCTTCTACCGCGGCTCGGTGGACACCGTGGTCTCGCGCAGCGTGGATGTGTTCCTCGCCTTCCCGGTGCTTGTGCTCGGACTGGGGATCGGCGCGGCGTGCGGCGTGCGGGGCTGTCTGTCGGGCCTGGTCGCGCCCGGCATCGGCACCGTGCTGCTGATCATCGCGATGTCGACCTTCACCTACATCACCCGGATCGTGCGCGGACAGGTCCTCTCGCTGCGCGAGAAGGAGTTCATCAAAGCCTTCCGATCGTGCAGGGCACGGTGCTGCTGGCGGCGGTGTTCATCGTCGTGGCCAACATCGTGGTGGACATCTCCTATGCGTATCTGGACCCCCGGGTGCGGTACTGATGAGCGCGACGGCCGCCGCGCCCGAGCCGGGCGTCCAACCCGACTCCGGGGCGTTGCTCAGCGTGCAGGACCTGCGGGTGTCGTTTCGGACTGATGACGGGGTCGTGCACGCGGTCGACGGGATCTCCTATGACC
>JALYZB010000370.1 GCA_030945945.1 Actinomycetota bacterium
CGCGGGTTACGGCTGCTCCGGGCGTCGACAGGCCGCGAGCCCGGCCAGCGCCTGGCGTCGCACCCGGGCGCGCAGCAGCGGGGTCCAGCCGAGCGCGAGCCCGGCCGGTCCCAGCGCCTGCCGTGACCAGGTCCAGAACGAGAAGCGGTCCTCGTGATCGCAGATGAGTCCGCCACCGAAGCAAAATCGGGCCTGGACATCGTTGTGCACGGTGCGCCCGGTGGCCGTGAACGTGTAGTCGGCGATCCAGTGCGCGTTGCCGTGCCCACCGTCGACACCGTGCGCGGTCAGGCGGATCTCCAGGTCGTCGGCGCGCCCGATGAGCATCCGCCACATCGCGCCGGGCGCATCGCCGCGCAGCTCACCGAAGACGGGGTCACGAAAGCGGACGTCCGGCGCGTAGCACGCGGCTATGGCGGCGCCGTCCCGGCGGGCAAAGGCGGCATCGAAGCGCTCGATCAGCTCGCTCTGTGCTGCGGTCACGGTCGGACCCTATCCGGTCTCCGGCGCGCCCAGCGGCGGTGGCGGCCGGGCCGGGCGCGAGCGGAGGATACGCTCACGGCGTGAGTCTGCACCCGCTCGCCGCACGCTTTGCAGAGGTGGCCGATGCCTATGAGCGTGGCCGCCCCGACTACGCCCGCGCTGTCCCGGGGGCGATCGCCGCCGAGCTCGGAGTGCCGACCGGGGCGACCGTGCTCGATCTCGCCGCCGGCACCGGCAAGCTCAGCCGGGCGCTGCTGGCGGCCGGCCTTGACGTGGTGGCGGTCGAGCCCCAGGCGTCGCTGCGCGCGATCCTCGCCGGCGCGATCGGCGCCGGCCGAGTCCACGACGGACTGGCCGAGGCGATCCCCCTCCCGGAGTCCAGCGTGGCCGCGGTCACCGTCGCCGACGGCTTTCACTGGTTTGATCAGGCGGCGGCGTTGGCCGAGATCAGCCGGGTCCTGCGCCCGGGGGGCGGCCTGGCCGTCCTGGACACCGTGCCCGACTGGGGTGATGCGTCCTGGGCGCACGAGGTCGGCACCCTGCTCTCCGGCCTGCGTCCCGAGCATCCCCACTTCGACGGGCCGCCCTGGCAGGCCGCGGTGCGCGACGCCGAAGGCTGGCGCGAGCCGTGGGACATCGAGGTGACCTTCACCTTGACCGCCTCCCCGGACCGGGTGGTCGACCATCTCACCTCGATGAGCTGGATCGCCGCGCTGCCCGTCGGTGAACGCGCCGAGCGCCTGGCGCAGGTCCGTCGGGTCATCGATGCCGGTCAGACTCCGCGAACGTTCCCCGTCCACGCCCGAATCGGGCTCACCGCTCGGACGTGAGCCGATGTCAGCGCCGCCGCCCTCCGATCCCGCCGAGCCCGACGAGGAGCTGATCGCCTTTGCGACCCGCCTGTTCCAGCTCGCCCGCCGTGGGGAGGTCGAGGCGCTGGCGACCTACGTGGATGCTGGGGTGAGTCCAAACCTGAGCAACCAGTCAGGCGACACCCTGCTGATGCTCGCCGCCTACCACGGACACGCCGGGACGGTGCGCGCCCTCGTCGCGCGCGGCGCCGATCCGGGCCGGGCCAACGATCGCGGCCAGACCCCGCTCGCTGGAGCGGTGTTCAAGGACGAGCCCGAGGTGATCAGGGCGCTGATCGCGGCCGGCGCCGATCCGGCGGCCGGCTCCCCCTCGGCACTCGCCACCGCGGCGATGTTCGAGCGTTCCGACCTCGCCGCGCTGCTGGCGGGCGAGCGCTGAGCCGGTGAGTCTCGCCCCCAGATTGCGTGAGACAGCTATCCGACGCGCGTATAGATGAGCGCGCTGTCGGCCACGCAGCAGCTGCCGCGGTAGTAGCGGGGCGCCCGGGCCCCGGACAGGAGTCGCAGCCGGGGATCGGCGGCGAGCAGCTGACCCCACTGGGCGGCTCGGCGGCGGACGAGTCCCGACCAGTTCGATGCCCAGCCCTCGGCGCCCTCGGTCAGCGGCCGGACGTAGAGCAGGCGCCGGCCCGGGCCGAGACTTGCCACGACTGCGTTCTCGGTCGTCGCCGGAGCCGCATCGGTCAGGCGCGTGTACGCGTCTGACCAGTTCATCGTGCTCGGGTCGCCCAGCGGACCGGTCAGCGTGGCGAAGCGCAACCCCGCCGGCAGGTAGTACCAGGCCAGCGGCACCTGCTCAGGCTCTCCCACCAGGACCGTGTCCCCGAGCCGCAGCAGCGGCGCCAGTTCGCCGGCCACGTCGCGCAGGTTGCTCTTGTACTTGGGCGAGAACGACGCCGCGTTGGCCACGAAGACGATTGAGATCACCACCACCGCGAGGCCGAGCACCCCCGTCCGGGCGCAGGCGAACGCCGCCAGCAGCAACAGCGCGCCCACCACCGGGGCGAAGTAGCGAGTCACCCAGCTCTCGGCGAAGATGGCGGTGAACCCCCCGCAGGCCATCCCCGCAACGATGATCGCCAGCAGCGCCCAGAAGGCCACGGCCTCCGCGGAACGGCGGCGCTCGCGGGCCAGCAGCGGGAGCAGCGCCGCCGCCCACACCACCCCGAAGGTGGCCAGGACGCGATCGCCTCCAAGCAGGCTGGCCGGGAAGGTCGGGCCGGTGAACTCGAAGTACGTCCACGGGCTGGTGTCGTGCCCGAGCTGGTAGACGAGGGTGGGCAGCCAGGGCAGGAAGAGCACCAGCGCCCCGGCAAAGGCGAGGCCGGCGTCGCGCAGCACGGCGGCGCGCTCGGCGCTCGTGCGCAGGACCGGAATCAGTGCCACGGCCGCGCCGGCCCAGAAGAAGAATGCCCACGGGCTCGTGTAGAGCAGAAGCACGAGCACGAGTCCGAACGCGATCGCGGATCCGCGCCGGCGCAGGACGAAGGCGTGCACGAAGGCCGCGGCACCGATGAGGCCGAGCAGAGCGAGGAGCTCGAACACCTGGGTCTCGGTCGCGAACTGGGTCAAGAAGGCGCTGAACGCGAACAGGGCGGCCGCGAACATCCCCGCCCGGCGACCGAACAGGCTCCACCCGGCCCACATGCCGATCGGGACGGTGGCCAGCCCGAGCAGCAGCGAGAGTCCGTGGGTGGCGGCTTCGCTGGTGCCGAACACGCTGATCCAGACGTGCAGGACCAGGAAGTACAGCGGGGCCGCGCCCGCATGGCGCAGGATCCCGAAGAGCTGGCCGAGCGGATGGGAGGCGATGCCGGTCGCGATCGCCTCCTCTGACCACAGCTGGCCCGACAGGTAGCGCGTGCGCACAAAGGCCGAGATGGCCAGGAGTGCGACCAACACCCCTCCCGTGCTCGCCCACCGCGGCAGCCGTTCAAACCATCCGGGCGGATGGACGTCGGCGATCACAGGGGACTGCAGGATCCAGGGGATCGTGCGGCGGGGGCTGGCAGTCGACACGGCGCGGCTGAGGCTAGTGGACCCCGCCCGCTCCCGGTGGGCGCCGCGGGGCCGGCGTCTGCGACCATGGCCGGGTGCTGCCCAAGATCGTCGCCAGCGATCTCGACGGCACGCTGCTGCGCTCGGACGGGAGCCTGAGCCCGCGGAGCGCCCGCGCGCTGGCCGCCGTGCAGGTCGCGGGCTGCCGTGTCGTTCTCTGTACCGCCCGCCCGGTGCGGTGGGTACGCCCGATCGCCGAACAGGCCGGCGTCGCCGGCTGCGCGGTCTGTGTCAACGGGGCGGTGATCTGGGACTTCGCCGCCGATGCCGCGGTCAGCGAGCACGCGATCACTGCCGATGTCGTCCGCGACGTGGTGACCAGGGTCGATGATCTGTTCCCCGGCGGAGCGTGGGGAATCGAGCACGCCGACGGTTTTGACCATGAGCCGGGTTATCACCCTCACTGGCCGGTCCGGCCCGCAACGATTGTCGCGCCGGTCCGCGAGCTGCTCGGCGTCCCACCCCTGAAGCTGCTGTTCCGCCATGACGCCCATTCGCCCGACGAGATGCTCGGGCCGGCGCGGGCGGCGCTGCGCGGCGTGGTCGAGCTGTCGCACTCGAACTCCGCCGAAGGCCTGCTGGAGATCAGCGCCCCCGGGGTGGATAAGGGAGCGGGCCTGGCGCGGCTGTGCGCGACGCTGGGTGTCGGACCGGACGAGGTCATCGCGTTCGGGGACATGCCCAACGACCTGGCCCTGCTGGGCTTCGCCGGCCGGGCGGTGGCGGTCGCCAACGCGCATCCCGACGTGCTCGCGGTGGCCGACGAGGTGGCGCCGGGCCATGACGACGACGGTGTCGCGATCGTGCTCGAGCGGCTGCTCGCATCCAGCAGGGCGGGATGAAAATGGGCACCGTGACCAGGCCGGCATCCCGGGAGAACCGATGTCACTCAAGAATGGCTCCACCGCCCCGGACTTCGAGGCCGAGACCACCGAGGGGAAGGTCAGCTTCCACGACTGGATGGGCGACTCGTGGGCGGTGCTGTTCTCCCACCCCTAGGACTTCACCCCGGTCTGCACCACCGAGCTCGGGTACATGGCCAAGATCAAGCCGGAGTTCGATCGCCGCGGCGTGAAGATCATCGGCCTCTCGGTCGATCCCATCGATGACCACGCCAGGTGGGCGAAGGACATCGAGGAGACAAGGTGGCCACGCCGGCGCAGTGGCAGGACGGCGACCAGGTGATCATCGCCGGCTCGGTCTGAAACGATCAGGCCAAGGAGATCTATCCCGACGGCCGGGAGTCGCCCAAGCCCTACATCCGGATCGTGCCCCAGCCGAGGTCCTGACTCCGGGCAGCTGGTGCGCTGTCGCTTGGGTCTGACCGCCGGGGTCAGCCGTCGGTCGGCTCGTGGGCCGGCCCCGGTCAATGGTCATGGCGGCGGGGGGGGTCAGGATATGTCGGTCATGAGACCCGGTGGTCGTCGCGGCGCAGGGCGTCGGTGAAGCGCCTGGGGACCGCCGCCGCCTCGCCCTCCTCGTAGACCGTGATAACGACGAGCTCGGCGCCCTGCGCTCGGCACACGAACACGAGATCACGCCGCTGCAGGTCACGAACCTGCAGGGTGCCCCGCGGTCCGGTCTCGGCCTGCCCGGCGGCGCGGGCACGCGCGACCCGCCCCGCGATCTCGGTCTTGGGTTCCAGGGTCCCGCGGATGCGCTGGCGATAGCGCTCAGCGGCGTGGTCGGTAACCGCAACGAGCATCGTCGGTCCTGCGGGCCAGGGTAGCGCTGCGTCCGCCACTGGCTCGGAGCCTCAGCGGAGGTAGACGGCGAAGAAGTCGCGGTCATCGGCCGACAGATAGCGGTCGGCCGGCCGGACCATCGCCGGCAGCAGCTTGCTCGGCTGGCCGGCCTGCGGTGCGGCGTAGGAGTTAAAGCTCGTCCAGTAGTCGTTGATGTCCAGCTGCATGGCTCGGATCGCACCCGCGTGGATGAGGACCTGGGCCAGCGATCCGACGGTCTGATCGGCCGCGGCGGCGTAGACGAGATCGCCGCGCGCATCGATCCCGATCCCCGATCGCCACACCCGCACCGCGTTGCCGAGCGTTGCGCCCCACTCGGGACCGCCGCTGAGGTTCGGGTTCGGCTGGGCTCCAGACACGATCAGGGGAAGGTTCTGGCGCGCGTAGTCGATGCCCGCGCCCGCCGAGCTGCCGCCCTGCCAGTCGACGATGTCCATGCGACCGTCCCGGTAGCGCACCATCGTCGCCATCCCGTCGTGCAACGGCGCGTAGGTGACGCCGCCGAGCGCGAAGCCGCCGTGGGAGTCCTGGAGCTTGAAGCCGCTGTTGAAGGTGGCCAGCAGCCGCCCGCGCAGCGACGGCGGCGCCTCCATCAGCCCCCGCGGGATGGCCACCGACGGCTCCTGGCGGCCGGGATAGAGGGCGATCGAGGTCCGGTGCGGGTCAATCCAGGCGACCCCGGCGACCATCTGGGGGTACAGCGGGTCGCTGCGGAACTGGGTGACCTGGAGGGGCGAGTTCGTTCCGCTCCAGGTCTCGGTCGGTGTCCAGGCGCCCTCCGCCCGCAGCGCAGGGTGGATCAGCGCCGCCAGGTCGGCGGGATGGACCGCTGAGGTGGCGCGGAGCCGGATCGCCAGCCGGTGCAGGGCCGGGCCGCCGGTCGCGGGCGCGCTCCAGGAGTAGTAGAAGCTCTCCAGGGTCGAGGCGACGCCGGCCGCGCCCTGGTCACGCAGCCATTCCACCGAGTTGATCATAAAGCTCGAGTTCGACGGTCTCGCGATCGTCGTGCCGTACGAGATCCCGATTGGGATCAGGCAGATCAGCAGGGTGAGCACCGCGGCCCGGCGGACCCGGCGCAGCGCACTCAGCCGGGGGGGCAGGCGGCGGCGGGCGGAGGGCAGACGCGCGGTCGCGGACATCTCAGACGCGGTTTCGCCCTGGGCGGGGGTCGTCCTGCCCCGGGGCGGGCAAACGTCTGAGAAAAATCTCATGCCTCCCGGGCAGGCGAAGGACCGGCGCCGCAGAAACCGTGACTGAGGACCGACCGAGCTATGCCCAGAGCCACCGCAGCCCCGCAGGCGTCGTCCGCGTCCGCTGTCCCGCGTGCGCGCACGGCCCAGTCGGATGCCGCGCGGGCCCGGCCCGGCGCGGTGCGGGTGATGCGTCCCGCTGCCCACGGTCCCCTGACGTGGGTCCGGGCGATCCGAGTTCGGCAGTGGCCCAAGAACCTGCTCCTGTTCGGCGCCCCGGCGGCGGCCGGCGCATTGGGTCAGTCCGGGGCCCTGGCCCGGGTGGCGTTGGCCGCGGTGGCGTTCTGCCTGCTCTCGAGCGGCGCCTACCTGCTCAACGACCTTCGCGATGCTCCCGAGGACCGGCGTCATCCGGTCAAGCGCCATCGTCCGATCGCCTCTCGCGCGATCGCCCCCGGCCCCGCCCTGGGCGTCGCGGTCGCGCTGCTGGTCGCGGGCCTGGCGCTCGCGGCCACGCTGGGTCCGACGCCGCTGGCGTGGGGGGCGGCCTCGGTCGGGTTGAACTTCGCCTACACGACCTGGCTGCGGCGGGTGGCGATCGCCGATATCGCCGCCATCGCCGGGGCCTTCGTGATCCGCGCCGCCGCCGGCGGGGCCGCGGCGGGGGTTCCGATCTCGCGGTGGTTCTTTGTCGTGGTGTCCTTCTCGGCGCTGTTCGTGGCGGCCGGCAAGCGGTATGCGGACTTCCTGGATCCGGCCTCCCGCGGCTCGCGGCCGGTCCTGGAGGACTACAACGCAGACTTCCTGCGCATGGTGATCGGCTCCGCGTGGGCGGTGGCCCTCGGCGCGTACTGTCTGTGGGCATTTGGCGCCGGCCACAGCGGCGCTTTGGCCTGGCGCGAGGCGACCATTCTGCCGTTCACCCTCGTCCTGCTGCGCTACGGGCTGCTGGTCTCCCGCGGCCGCGGCGGCGCGCCGGAGGAGATCCTGCTCGGTGACGGCTTCATCCAGCTCACCGGCCTGGCCTGGGTCCTGACCTTCGCGTTGAGCCTGTGAGCGCAGTGACCCGATCGGCCCTGAGGTGCCGGCGATGAGCGCCGCTCCCGCCCGCCGGTCTGAACGGGCCACCCCGCGGCGTCGGAGACCCCCGGGCCCCGTGCCCCCGCCC
>JALYZB010000389.1 GCA_030945945.1 Actinomycetota bacterium
CGCCGATCGCGCTCGGCGCCCAGCGCGGCCTCCTCGTCAACGCTCGGGTCCGCGGCCTCGATCTCGCCCAGCTCGAAGCTGACCAGGTCCAGTTCGCGCTCGCGCGCGCCGGCCAGCTCGCGCAGCTTGTCAGCGCGGCGTTCGATCTCCCGGGTGCGGTCATAGGCATCGCGCAGCTCGGCGCGCGCGGCCAGCGAATCCGGGCCGCAGTAGGCGTCAAGCACATCGAGCTGAGCGGTCTGCAACATCAGCTTGCGGTGCTCGTGCTGTCCGTAGAAGGCGAGCAGGCGGCCCCCGAGGTCCTGCAGATCGGCGACCGTCGCCGCCCGGCCGCAGACGTACGCGCGCGTGCGCCCGTCGGGCCAGACCCGGCGCGCGAGCACGATCTCCTGCGCACCGGCGGGCAGCCGCTCTGAGCCCACCAGCTCGGGCGGGAGCGCGAACACGCCCTCGACGTAGGCCTCCGGGGCGCCGGGGCGGACGATCCCTCGCCGCGCCTTGCCGCCGAGCAGGAGATCCA
The DNA here is from genome assembly GCA_030945945.1 of Actinomycetota bacterium. The sequence continues at coordinate 521 of JALYZB010000389.1, forward strand.
ATGCGTGCGCGAGCAGCGTCTTGCCGGCCCCGGTCTCGCCGGTCAGCATGTTCAGCCCCTCGGCCAGCCGCAGTTCGGCCCGTTCCATGAGCAGCAGGTTCTCAACTCGTAGCTCGTACAGCATCAGTGACGGTTTACCACCCGGTCTGGACGGACCGGCGCGCCCGAGCGTCGCCGCGGGCCGATCACTCACGGCAGGGTCACGAGAGGCGGCCGAACTTCAGCCGCAGGCGCTGGTAGAAGGTCGTCCCCGGCAACTGGGCCAGACAGCCGAGACCATCGGCGAAGCGGCACTGCAGCCGGTCTCCGACCTTCAGCAGGCAGATCGGGCGACCGTCGACGGTCACGTCGACCGCTTCCTCCTGGGAGCGGTTGTGGATCACGAGCTGATCGTCGGGCGCAACGACCAGCGTCCGCGCGGTCAGCGAGTGCGGGGCGATGAATGAGACCAAGAAGCCGTGCACACCCCAGGCCATGACCGGGCCCCCGTTGGCGAGGTTGTAGCCGGTGGAGCCGGCCGGCGTGGACACGACGAGGCCGTCGCAGCGCACGCGGCCGACCTCCTCGCCCCCGACCGTGTACTCGAGGTCGGCGACCCGATTGCCGGGCTGGCGGTGGATCGAGACGTCATTGATCGCCACCCATGGTCGCTCGGGACCGGCGACCTCGATGGCGGGCAGCGACAGAACCTCGAAGTCGCCGTCGAGCGCGCGGCGGTAGCCCTCGCCGGCCTGCTCGCGATCGACGGTGGCCAGAAAGCCCATCTCGCCGAAGTTGATTCCGAACACCGGCACGCCGCTGCGGGCGTAGGTTCGCACGGCACTGAGGATCGTGCCGTCACCGCCGAGCGCGATGCAGACGTCCACGGTCGGGTCCGGCCGGGCGTCGAGGATCAGACCCGCGCCGGGCTCGAGGCCGTGCTTGGCCGTCTCTGCGGGATCCAGGCGCAGCCCGACGCCACGCTCGCGCGCAAGCGTGATCAGCTCCCGCAGAGCGGAGGTGGTGACCCCCGAGCGGCGGTGGGTGTAGACCGCCGCGGTCCGCACCGTCCTCGCCGCCCGTCCGCCGCTCGACGCCGGCGTCTCGGTCACGGCTCCACCGCCCGCGCGGCCACGTCGAGATCCGGGACGGTGCCGCGGCTCGCCTCTGCTATCCAGGCGAACGACTCGCGATTGCCCTTGGGACCGGGCAGCCCCGAGCTGGCGAAGCCGAGCACCGAGGCGTCCAGCCCGACCGCCGCCTGGGCCACTGACACCAGCGCTCGGCGGCGCAGCTCAGGGTCGCGCACGACCCCGCCCTTGCCGACCGCACCACGGCCAACCTCGAATTGCGGTTTGACCATGGCCAGGCAGTCAAACCGGTCCGCGGCGGCGGCAAGCACCGCGGCCAGCACCTTGCTGATAGCGATGAAGGAGACGTCGATGACGATCAGCTCGGGCCGGTAGGGCAGCTGCGCGGCGGTCACCGCGCGGGCGTTGACGCGCTCGATCACGGTGACTCGGGGCTCGATGCGCAGCCGGTAATCCAGCTGGCCGTAGGCGACGTCCAGCGCGATCACGTGCTCGGCTCCGCGCTGCAGCAGGCAGTCGGTGAAGCCGCCCGTGGAGGCGCCGACGTCGAGCGCGCGGCGCTCGGACACGTCAATCCCGAACGTGTCCAGTGCGTTGGCGAGCTTGATCCCGCCGCGCGACACGTAGGCCGGTGCGGCCTTGAGCTCGAGCTCGACGTCTAGCGCGACCAGCTGCCCGGGCTTAGCGGCGCGGCGGCGCTCGGGCAGCAGCATCACCTCACCGGCCAGGACCGACGCGGCCGCGCGCGAACGCGACGGGAACATGCCCCGGTCCGAGAGCAGGGAATCAAGCCGCACGCGCCGCATCGCTGCGGAAACGGTACCCGCTCGCCCCTTGGGAGCCCGGGCCCGCGGCGAACTCAGGTTCAGCCGTGGGTCACGCCGGACCGCGGACCGACCGCGGCCAGAACCCGCTCGGCGATCCGCTTGCCGGTGAAGCCGACCTCTTCGTGCAGGAGCGCGGGAGCACCGTGGGTGACGTAGCGGTCCGGCAATCCGACCCGCAGGATCCGCGGGGCCAGACCGGAGTCAGAGAGGGTCTCCCACACCGCGGAGCCAAAGCCGCCGGCGAGCACCCCCTCCTCGACGGTGACCAGCAGCTCATGCTCGGCGGCCAGCTGGGCGGCGAGGCCGGCATCAATCGGCTTGGCAAAGCGCGCGTCGGCCACGGTGACTTCGATCCCGGCCGCGGTCAGGATGTCGGCCGCCTGCAGCGCCTTGGCCACGCCGGAGCCGTAGCCCAGCAGCGCCACGCGCCCCTCGGGCGAGCCCGCGTCGCGCGATCCCCGGCCATTGCCCTGGCCGGCCTCGCGCAGGATCTCGCCGGTGCCGATCTCGATCAGCTCGGGCCGCATGGGCAGCGGCACTCCGATCCCCACCCCACGCGGGTAGCGCAGGGCGACAGGACCATCGTCGTGGGCCAGGGCGGTGTGGAGCATGTGCACGAGCATCGCCTCGTCGCGCGGCGCCATCAGGGTCATGTTGGGCAGGCAACGCAGGTAGGCGATGTCGAACACGCCGTGGTGGGTGGGGCCGTCATCGCCGACGAGCCCGGCGCGGTCCATCGCGAACACGACGGGCAGCTTCTGCAAGCAGACGTCATGGACGATCTGGTCATAGGCGCGCTGCAGGAAGGTCGAGTAGATCGCGGCCACCGGCCGGCAGCCCTGCAGGGCCAGCCCGGCGGCGAACAGGATCGCCTGCTGCTCGGCGATCCCGACGTCGTAGTAACGGTCCGGCAGCGCGGCCTGCAACAGGTTCAGTCCGGTGCCCGAGTTCATCGCCGCGGTGATGCCGATCACCCGGTTATCGGCACGGCACTCACGCACGAGCGCCTCCCCGAACACCTGCGTGTAGGCGGGCGGGGTGGTCGGCGCCGGGGCGGTGTCGTCGGTCGCAACGGCGGCCGGGGGGGGTGGGGACGGGACCCCACCGGAAATCGACTTGGGCTTGGCGGCATGCCACTTCTCCATCCCCTCCAGGCCGCCCTCCTCGGCGGGCGCAAAGCCCTTGCCCTTGACGGTCGCGCAGTGCACGACAACGGGCCGTTCAGCGGCCAGCGCCTCGCGCAGCGCGCGGCGCAGCGCGCGCATGTCATGGCCGTCGATCACCCCGACGTAGGCCCAGTCGAGCTCCTCCCACCACAGTCCGGGGGCCCAGAAGGCCTTGATCGACTCCTTAAAGTGCGGGCCGAAGCGCTCGAAGGCGGCGCCGATCCCCGCCGGCAGCTTGGTCAGACCGCCCTCGACACCCTCGCGGGCGTGCCAGAGCTTGGGGTTCATCCGCACCCGGTTGAAGTAGCGCGACAGCGCGCCCACGTTGGGGGCGATCGACATCCCGTTGTCGTTGAGCACGACCACGATCGGCGTTCCCTCGCCGCCGGCCTGGTGGACGGCCTCGAACGCGACCCCGCCGGTCAGCGCACCGTCCCCGGCGACCGCCACGACCCGGCCGTCGGGGCCGTGGCCGCGGCGCATCGCCTCCTTGATCCCGACCGCGTAGCCGATCGAGGTCGAGGCGTGCCCGGCGCCCATGATGTCGTGCTCGGACTCCTCGATCGCACAGAACGGCGCCAGTCCACCGTATTGCCGGATCGTGGCCAGCTGGTCACGGCGGCCGGTGAGCACCTTGTGGGGATAGGCCTGATGGCCGACGTCCCAGAGGATCTTGTCGCGCGGCGAGTCCAGCAGCGAGTGCAGCGCGACCGCGATCTCGCATGCGCCGAGGTTGGCCCCGAAGTGCCCGCCGATCTCCCCGACCGTGTCGATGATGTGCGTGCGCACCTCCTGAGCGACGAGCTGGAGCTGCTCGTCGGTGAGTCCGTGCAGGTCCTGGGGGCGGTCGATTGAAGACAACAGGTCTGGCATCAGTAACTCCGATTGGCGATGAAGGCCGTGATCTGCGCGAGCTGAGCGGCATCGAGCGGGGCAGCCTCCCCGAGCGCGGCGCGCGCCCGCTCGTGCGACTCGCCGGCCAGCCTCCGAGCGCCCGGCAGCCCGAACTCGGTCACGTAGGTGCGCTTGCCCAACCGCTCGTCGCTACCCTGCTGCTTGCCGAGCGTCGCCTCCGATCCGGTGACGTCCAAGATGTCGTCGACGATCTGAAAGAGCACGCCCAGCTCACTGGCAAATGTGCGGTACGGCTCGATTGTGGCAGGTCGCCGGTCCCCGGCCACGAGCAGCACACACTCGATGCTCGCGGCGATCAGCCGGCCCGTCTTGAGCTCATGCAGATGGCGCAGGCCGGCCGCGTCGGGCGCCGCGGTCTGGGCGACGTCCATGAACTGGCCGCCGACCATCCCGCGCACCCCGGTCGCGGCGGCGAGCTCAGCGGCGGCGGCGAGCACGTCGGCAGGAGCGCCGGTCTGGGCGCTGAGCAGCAGGCGAAACGCCTCGGCGAACAGCCCGTCGCCGGCGAGGATGGCCACGTCCTCACCGAACGCCTTGTGACAGGTGAGCCGGCCGCGACGCAGGTCATCGTCGTCCATCGCCGGCAGGTCGTCATGGATCAGCGAATAAGTGTGGATCAGCTCGACGGCGGCCGCGAGCGGCAGCACCGCGGCGCGCTCGAACCCGACCGCGGTCGCCGTGGCGAGCGCGAGCACGGGACGGATGCGCTTGCCACCGCCCAGCAGCGAGTAGCGCATCGCCTCCTCCAAGCCGGCGGTGACGATCTCATCTGAGAAGGCCAGGGTCTCCAGGTAGCGCTCGACCTCGGATCGCAGATGCTCGGGGTAGGCAGGGGCGAGCGTGGAACTGGATGCGGCCACCGGCTCAGCCGCTCAGCGTCTCGGGGCCGTGACCGGCGCGCGGGTGGCCATCAGGCCGCGGGGAGCGGAAGCTGGCCGGGCAGGTCGGGCAGCGGCTCGAGCGCCGCGCGTCCACGCTGATCCACGTGCGCGCTGGCCTCGGAGGCCAGCCGGACGCATTCCTCGATCAGCGTCAGCGTGGCGTCGGGCTCCAGGTCGCCGGCCCGCAACTGCTCGACGGTCTGCTCCAGGCGGGCGGTCAGCTCGGTAAGAGGATCGTTCACCGACCGAAGGTTACCGACCCCCTGCAGCGGGATCGCGAAACGACCCGGGCGCCGATCAGCGCACGCCGTCGAGCGCCTCGTTGACCAGCCGGTCGGCGTGGGCGTTCTGCGCCCGGGGGACGCTGCGGATCTGCCAGTGGTCAAAGCCGCGCAGGGCAGCCATTGCCTCCAGGTACAGGGGTTTCATCGCCGGATGCTTGACCTTGTAGGCGCCGGTCAGCTGCTTGGCGACGAGCTCTGAGTCATTGACCAGCGCAAGCTCGCGCGCGCCCAGCTCGCCGGCCCGCTGCACGCCGCGCAGCAGCGCGCGATATTCGGCCACGTTGTTGGTGGCGGTCCCGATCGCCTCGCCGAGCTCGTCGAGAATCTCGCCGCCGGGGTCCGAGATCACGACCCCGATCGCCGCCGGACCGGGGTTTCCGCGCGCCCCACCGTCCACGTGCACGGTCACCCGCATGGCGCCGGCGCCGAGGGTGCTTGGGGACCCGTCCACTGATCACTCGGTGACGAGCTCGGGTAGCTCGCCAGGGATCCGTGGGCGACGTCGATCGCGCACCTCGCGCTTGCCGCCGGCCGTGCCGCCGGTCTCGCGCCGCGAGAACCTGCGGCGATCGACGATCACGGTCACGTTCGGATCCTCGGCATAGTAATCGGTCAGCTTGGGCAGCAGATCGTCGGCCATGGTCTCGGGGACAACGCAGTAGATCACGGCCCGGATCCTAGCCAAGACGACCGATGCGCGGCCATCGAACGTCCGTGAGGTGCGTCGGGGCCCCGTATTTCAGAGTGCTAGCCGACCGCGGTCATCGACGGAGGCGTTGGCGCAGCGCTCCTGGGGAGCGAGTTCGACCAACTCATAGCCCTGGCCGGCCTTCTGCATGATCGGGTCGTCGTCGGAGAGATCGACCTCATAGCGGTACCAGCACAGCTCCCAGGCGATGACAACGTTGACGCCGCTCGGCGTCCCCGTGACCGGGAGCACCGAGGCCTCGGGCAGACCAAGCGAGCGCGCGATGCCGGCGACCGTCTTGGGATGCGCGGAGCCGTTGAACACCTCGACTGCGGTGGAGATCTTGTGCTCGACGCTGGTCGGGACGGCGCGCACGTGACGGGGCTCGCGCACCTCGGTGGCGGGCCGCTGCGGACGTGGCGTCGAGGCCCGAGCCGGCGCGGGGGCGCGCGGGGGCGCAGCCGGCTGGTCATCGAAGGTCGGCGGCAACTCATCCTGAGCATCGGGTGAATCCGGGCCGTCGCGGCGAGCGCGCAGGCGTCCGAACAGCGAACGGCGGCGGTCCACCCGCGTGCTCGTGTCGGCGAAATCGGGCAGTGTTCCCTCGCGGATCCAGCCGCCGTGAAGTGCCCGGGAGGTGCACAGCTCGCACACCGGGTGACGTGCGCCCCCGCCGACGTAGATGTGGGTGCGCTCGCCGCGCAGCAGAGTGCGCCCGCACACGTCACAAGTCGAGACCGCATTGGTCGTGCTGATTGACCTGGTATTCACGGGCAGCCAGCCTACTACGCTTTGACCGACTCCCGTTCAGCGCGCGCCTGGTGGACCACCTTTTCGGCGAGGTGCCCGGGCACCTCCTCGTAGCGTTCGAACTCCATCGTGAACTCGCCCCGGCCGCCCGTGATCGATCTGAGATCCGGCGCGTAGGAGAGCATCTCGACCATCGGGACCTCGGCCTTGATCTCGGTCATGCCAGCCCCCACCGGCTCCATGCCCAGCGGCCGGCCGCGCCGGCCGTTGAGGTCCCCGATCACGTCTCCCACGGTGTCCTCGGGGGCGTCGATGCGGACCGTCATGATCGGCTCGAGCAGCGCCGGACCGGCCTGCGCCATCGCCTCACGCATCGCCATCGCGGCCGCCACCTTGAAGGCCATCTCCGAGGAGTCGACGGTGTGGTAAGAACCGTCGTAGACCCGGACGCGAACGTCCTTGACCGGGTAGCCGGCCACCGCACCCTCCTGCATGGCCTCCTGAACGCCCTTCTCGACGGCGGGGATGAACCCGGTGGGGATCACCCCGCCCTTGATCGCATTGACGAACTCAAAGCCCGACCCGGCCGGCAGCGGCTCGATCTCGATGTGACAGTCACCGAACTGACCGCGCCCGCCGGTCTGCTTCTTGTGGCGGCCGTGGGCCTTGGCGGGCTTGCGGATCGTCTCCTGGTAGGGCACCCGCGGGGGCTTGAGGCTCACCTCGGCTCCGAAGCGCTCCTTGAGGCGACCCACGATCACCTCGACGTGCATCTGCGAGAGCCCGGCGATGATCTGCTCGCCGGTCTGCGGATCACGGTGCAGATCGATCGTGGGATCCTCCTCCTGCAGCCGGCGCAGGGCCGTGAACACCTTGTCCTCATCGCCCACGGACCCATTCCCCACCCCCGCGATCGCGAACGCCATGACCGGAGCGGGCAGCTTGATCGAGGGCATCGCGATCGGCTCGCCGTGTGCCCCGAACGGGGTATCGCGGGCGGCCAGCCAGTCTCCGGCCCGGGTCTCCTTGAGCTTGGCAACCGCCCCGATGTCCCCCGGGCCGAACTCGTCGACGTGAGCGGTCTCGGCGCCCTCGAAGGTCAACAGCTGCCCGATGCGCTCCTTGCCGTGAGTGCGGGTGTTCAGCGCGTGCGTGTCGTGGCTCATCACGCCCTGGTAGACGCGCAACAGGTTGATCCGACCCGCGAACGGATCGGCCCGCGTCTTGAACACGTACGCGAACAGCTCCTGATCCTCGACGGCGGAGAGCGTCACGTCTCCGACCTGCAAGCCGCCGTGCTTGACCGGGGAGGGCAGGTCCTCGACGATCGCGTCGAGCAGCCGGTTGGTGGCCAGGTTGCGCGTCGCCACGCCGCAGGTGACCGGGAACAGCTGACCGTGGTTGGTCCCGTCCTTGAGCGCGGCGACGATCTCCTCGTGGGAGATCTCCGCGCCCTCCAGGTAGCGCTCCATCAGCGAGTCCGAGGTCTCGGACACCTCATCCATCAGTTTCTCGCGGTACTCCTCGGCCTGCGCGCGCAGCTCGTCGGGAATCGGGATCTCGGCGCAGTTGTCCGGGGTGGGTGGAGACAGGTTCTCGTAGGCGTAGGCCCGCATGTCGATCAGGTCGATCACGCCGCGGACCTCGTGCTCGGAGCCGATCGGGATCTCGGTGGCCACGACGTGCGGCCCGAAGGCGGACTTCAGCGACTCCAGGGTGCGGAAGAAGTCGGCCCGCTCGCGGTCGAGCATGTTGACGAACACCAGCCGCGCGAGATCCAGCTCGGCGGCGCGTTGCCACAGCCGGTTGGTGTGGACCTCGACCCCCATCACGGCATTGACCACGAACACCGCTGACTCGCACACCCGCAGCCCGCCCAACGCATCGGCGATGAAGCTCGGATCGCCCGGGGTGTCGATCAGGTTGACCTTGCGCTGCTGCCACGGAAAGGTCTGAAGTGAGGCCGAGATGGACATCTGGCGCTCCTTCTCGTCCGGATCGGAGTCAGACGTCGTCGTCCCCTCGGTCACCGACCCCAGCCGGTTGATGACGCCCGCCCCGAACAGCAGCGCCTCGTGCACCGAGGTCTTGCCACTGCCGCGGTGGCCGACGAGGGCCACATTACGGATGCGATCCGCGGCCTTGTGCATGGTCCTGCTCCTCTCGCTCGCTACTCAAAGCACGAACCCTACGCTCCGGGGGGCGCGGTTGCGAGGGACTAGTCCAGCTCGCTGGCGAGCTTGGAACGCAGGCGCAGCACCGCTTTGGTGTGCAGCTGGGAGACGCGCGACTCGGTCACGCCGAGGACCTCGCCGATCTCTCGCAGCGTCAGGTTCTCGTAGTAGTAGAGGGCGACCACGAGCTTCTCGCGTTCGGGCAGCGCCGCGATCGCATCCGCGATCCGGTCGCGCAGCTCGGACTCGTCGACGAGCACCTGCGGGTCGGGCGCGCCACGGTCCGGAATCGTGTCGAGCAGCGAGACCGAGTCGCCGCTGGAGTCAGACACGCTCCACAGCTCGTCCAGCGCGACGATCGTCGAGTTGGAGATCTGGACGAGCGACGTCTGGAAGTCGTCGACCGAGATCTCGAGCTCCCGGGCCATCTCCTCGTCGGTGGGGGCGCGCTGGAGCTTGGCCTCGAGCTTCATGTTGGTGCGCTCGAACTCGCGGGCGCGTGCCCGGACCGAGCGCGGCACCCAGTCCAGCGTGCGCAACTCGTCGATGATCGACCCGCGGATGCGCGTGATCGCGTAGGTCTCGAATTTGATCTCTCGGCTGAGATCGAAACGTTCGATCGCGGAGATCAGGCCTCCGAGGCCGTAGGAGATGAGATCGGCCTCCTCGACGTGAGCGGGCAAGCCCGAGCCCATCCGCCCGGCCACGTACTTGACCAGGGGGGAATAGGCGACCACCAGGCGTTCACGGGCTCGCTCGTCTCCGGAGGACTTGTAGCGCCTCCAGAGCTCCTGCAGCTCGATCGCCTTGACGTTGGTTTCCAGAATTTCCCCCAGCTGAGGCGCTCACGCGCGCGGGTGTGAGCTTCCATAGGCCTGCCTGAGCCGCGCGGAATCTACCCGAGTGTAGACCTGAGTCGTTGAGATGCTGGCGTGGCCGAGCAGCTCCTGGATGGCCCGCAGATCTGCTCCGCCCTCCAGCAGATGAGTCGCGAAGGAGTGGCGCAGCGCGTGCGGATGGGTCCCGGACAGGCCCGGCGCCTGCGGCGCAGCCAGCCGCGACCAGGTGCGTAGCCGCCGGCGAACATCCGAGGTCGAGAGCCGACGCCCCGATTTCGAGACGAACAGCGCACGGCTTTCCCTGGTGTCAAGCGTCGGGCGCCCGGTAGCGATCCAGTCTGCCAAGGCCCGCAGCGATGGCTCCCCCGTGGGCAGGATCCGGGTCTTGCCCCCCTTTCCCTCCACCCGGACCGATTCGGAGTCGAAGTCCAGCGCCTCGACATCGAGCGAGACGAGCTCCTCGGCCCGCAGCCCGGAGCCGTAGGCGAGCTCAAACAACGCGCGGTCACGCAGCTCTAACGGCGTGGAGCTCGGGATCCGGTCCAGCAGTGAGCTGATCTCGGCCGTCTTGAGCACGCGCGGCAGGCGGGAGGCGCGCTTGGGCGAGTGCAGCAGCTCGGCCGGGTTCTCGTGACGGGCGCCGATCTCAATCTGACAGCGGAACAGCCCGCGCAGCGCAGCGAGCTTGCGAGCGATGGTGGACGGCGCCTGCCCGCGCTCTGACAGCGAGGCGACGTAGCGGCGCAGCGCTCGGACGTCGATCGCGGCCGGCTCCAGGCCGATGGCGCCGGCCCAGTGCGCGAATTGCCGCGTGTCGCTCGCGTAGGCCGTGCCGGTTTTGGTCGCCACCGCGCGCCGGCGCAGGTCATCGCTGTGGACGCCGAGTGCGGCAGCCCAGGCCGGGGTCAGCTCGGCGCTCAGGGGGTCGGCCGCGCCGGCGGAGGGAATCGAAGCGGTGTCTGGCATGCGTCGTGAGGAGATTCGCCGCCGTTGAGGCGTGCCCTGCGCGCCGCCGGGGCGCCGGCCGCCTCAGGCGACGTGGACCAACGTCCCGATCGACGTATATGGGTACACGTGACCGGCTACGGCAAAGGGCATCTCGACGCATCCCAAGCTTTGCGGCGAGCCGTAGGACGCGCGGGTGAAGCCGTGCAGGGCGTCGCCGCCGTTGAAGTAGCTGACCCAGGGGATGCCCGTGTCGTGGTAGTGACTGCCGTCGGGGTTGGTGCCGCTCATCGTGGTGGTCGTGAAGCGTTCGTACACCGGGTAGGTACCGGTCGCGGTCGGCGCCGAGGCGATGCCGGTGTTGACCGGCGTGGAGCCGATCACGTCCTGCCCGTTGTGCCACAGCGTGAGACTCTGGCCGGCGACGCTGACTGACACGAACGAGTAGCCCGAGGTCGAGCGGTGACCGCCCAACACCGAGCTGATCAGCGCCTTCCACACCTGCGGACCGGCGACCCCGTCGGCGGTCAGGCCATGATCTGACTCGAACGCCATCAGCGCGCCACGGGTCATCGTGCCCGAGGCGCCCGGCGACCAGAAGCCCTTCAGCGTGGACGGCGTGTTGCTCCATCGCCAGCTGAACTTCCCGGCCGGCGCGGAGACCGCGGCGGCGAGCTGATCGGCGCTGGTCAGGCCGACGCCCGCGCCGGCGTAGCGAAAGCTCAGCGGCAGGTAGCCGAGCAGGGAGAGGATCTGCTGCGCACGTAGGGTTGATCCGTTCGGCACATCCCAGGTCGGCGTTCCGCCGGCCAGGCGCACGCCGCTAGGCAGGCCGAGCTGGACCTTGGCCCCGAGGCCGTACCCGTAGCCGGTGGGCCGGAAGACGATCGTGTGGGCGTTGAGCGTCTGCCACGCGCCCGCGGTTCGCGGAGAGACGGCCGGACGGCTGGCCCCCAGCGCCTTGCTGACCGGACGGTTAAAGGTGAGGCTGATCGGCGTGCCGGGTTTGATCGCCGTGCCCGGGGCCGGGCTGGAGACCGCGGCGCTAGCGCCGCCGGCCGGGAACCAGCTCACCGTGGCCAGGTGCGCGCTCTCCCAGGTGCGGGGGGCGGCGGCCACCGACACGAACCCCGCCGGGCCGCTGCGAGGCACGGTGACGACGTCACTGGGGCTGGTCAGCGTGCGGCGGACAAGCTTGCCGTTCTGGGTGGTAATGAGCACTGCGACGGGGGCTTTGAAGTGCAGGTGCAACGGGGCGCTGCCGCGGATGGTGAGGTAGTGCGAGCGCAGGCTCGCGCTCGGCGCGGTCAGTGACATGTGCAGCGTCTGGGTGCCGCCACCCAGCCACGAGATCCAGCCGGGGCGCTGCACCGTGAGGTCCACGGTCAGCTTCTCCCCGGCGGGGATCAGCGTCGTCGGCCAGATCCGGCCTGCGCGCATCTGCACCGGGACCGCGCGGCTGTGGGGCCCGGTGACCACGCTGACGCTCTGGACCGTGCCACCGCCGGCCGGCATGTTCACGCGGGCCAGCGCGCCGGCGTCCGCGGTCAGCCGAGCGTGACTGGATGAGACGACAAGTGCGCCGGCGGCGAACGCGATGACGAGGGCGAGCACCACGGCGCCCCCGATCCAGGGACCACGCGAGCGCCGGCTGCCCGCGGCCATCGGATCACGGCGGACGCGAATCCGGCCGCGGCTGTCGCCGGGCGTCCGCAGAAAGGAGACGTTCGCCACCGCTCAGATGGTACTGAGCGGTCCCCCGCCTGCAAGGGAGGGTGCGCCAGCGCACGGTTTTGCACGTTCGCTTTCACGCCGAGCCCGTATGCGCTGCGATTGCGCAGCCTTCGACGCCCGAGGTGGGTGCCGGCGCGGGGGCCTAGGTGGACCCGCTGTCCTGATCGGTGAAGGTCGGCGGGCCGGTCGCCCGGCTCAGCTGGCGCTGTCGAGCGGTGTCTGCGCTCCGCCCCGAGCGGTCTCCCGGATCCACGCCCGTTCCCACTGCGACAGTCGCCACAGGTCGCGCCTGACCCGCGCCGGATCCAGCTGGCGGCCGGGGAGGTGCATGTTGGCCGTGGAGATCAGCCGGCGCTCGTCCCCGGTCAGCGCCATCCACTTGGCCAGCACATCGTCGGAGTCGGGCAGGCGACTTGAGCCGTAGGGCCGATCCTCGTCGGGAAAGGCGACGCAGTACTCGTTGAGCAGACGGTGGGTCTGAGCCAGGTAGGCCACGATCGCCCGATGGGGATAGATCAGGTAGGCGTAGGCGGCGCCCCCCGAGCCGCGGCTGTCGCTGAGGTCGGCCGGCCCGTCGGAGAGCGTGCCCCAGACCCGGATGAATCCCAGGTCCCGGTACATCCCCCACTCCTCCTCGTTGACGCAGGACTGCAGCAGCGCGCGGGCGCGCTGTTCGGCACGGCGCTCACGGCCGGGGTCATAGGGCATCTCGGGCGCCATCCGGCGGCGCGCGCGGTGTCGGGTCCACATCTCCTCGGCCCGCGGCAGCAGCTCCTCGGAGAGCAGCGCGATCGCCACCAGGACGGTCGCGATGAGCGCCAGCAGCACGGACCGACCGGTTCTAGCGCCCGCCGGCCGCCCGCGGAAAGAAGATCACGCGGTCAGCATCCCGCGGGATGTCGTGAAAGAAACGCACCATCCGGGCCTGCCGCCGGCCCTGGGGATCATCGAACGGCACCGCGGCCCACAGGCCTGCGTCCAGCTGCTGACGGAACTCCTCGACAAGGCGCAGCTCGTCGTCGGCCAACTCGATGTCGCCCTCTGCGATCAGCACCTCGCCGTGTCCCGGCTTCATCCTCAGAAAGCGCACCGGACGGATTATGTCACGGCCAGCACGTCGACCGGACCAGGCCCGGCTCCGACCCCCCGCAGGCCGTGCCGGACGGCGTGAGCGGCCATCGCCCGGGCGATGTGCGCGGCCTGGACCGGTGAGTCTCCGTGCGCGAGCCGGGCGGCGAGAACCGAGGAGTGCGTGCAGCCCGACCCGTGGGCGGCTCCGTCGGGGTGGCGCGGGCCGTCGATCGCCAGCAACTGCGCGCCGTCGTAGAGCAGGTCACTGGCCTGCGCGCGATGGCCACCGGTGACGATCACCACGTCGGGCCCCAGCGCATGGATCGCGCGGGCGAGCGCCTCGGCGTCCTCGGTGGCCCCGTCGGCGGCAGCGAGCACTCGTGCCTCGGGGAGGTTCGGAGTGACCACGCTCGCGCGCGGGAGCAGTCGCCGCGCGAGCACACCGCGAGCGTCCGCGGACAGCAGCTCGGCCCCGGACTCCGAGACCATCACCGGATCGATGACCACCGGCGTAGCGGGCGCCAGTTCTCCGAGCGCCTGCGCCACCGCGTCGATCGTCTCCGCGTTCGAAAGCATCCCGATCTTGACCGCGTCGACGCCGATGTCCTGCGCGACGGCCCGCACCTGGGCGATGATCATCTCCGGAGCGACTGCCAGCACGGCGCTGACACCCACCGTGTTCTGGGCGGTGATCGCGGTGATCGCCGTCATCCCGTGCACTCCGCAGGCGGCGAACGCCTTGAGGTCGGCCTGGATCCCGGCTCCACCGCCCGAGTCCGAGCCGGCGATGGACAGCACGCACGGAGGCCGACGATCAGGGAAGCGCGGGGGCACGGCTCTCGAGGCTAGTCGTCGTTCCCGAAGGTGCGAGCGGACTTGTGGCAGCGGCCACCCGCGACGGTCAGCGGGCGCGCACGGTCCAGCTCCCCCCCGCCTCACGGCGGATCAGCGCGGCGAGCTCCAGCGCGGCCAGCGCCGCGAGTCCGGCCTCGGTCCCCAGCCCTGCGCGCGCCAGCGCGCTCTCGGTCGGTTGCCCCTCGGCGAGCGCCTCCAGCAGGGCCCGCTGCGCCCCGGGGAGCCCGTCGCCCGGTTGCGGCC
>JALYZB010000390.1 GCA_030945945.1 Actinomycetota bacterium
TCGTAATCCGAGCCTGCGTCGCTCTCCCCGCGCGCGTGCGACCCGAAGAGCACGACCCTGGAGTCGCTCGGCGCAGCCCGGGCCAGCCGGAGTCCGATCTCCTCGATGATCTCCGCCGACGTCACGCGTTGATCGTACCGGGCCTTACGGCTGTCGCCGTGGCAACACCCGTGGCAACATCCACCCCGCTCGTCCGCTCCGATCTGTCCATGGAAGCTCGCAATTTGGACGGTTCAGATGTCCCTCAACGCATCGACGGACCCAATGTAAGGTTGAGGGCCTTGTGGACCGCTTGGTCCGTGGAAGTTCGAGTCTTCTCGGGCGCATTGAGAAAAGCCCCGCTCTGAGCGGGGCTTTTTATGGTCTGAACACGTCCGTTGCGAGCATCCGGGGTGTGGCGGACAGCTTGATCCCGCCCTGCTCGCAATCGCTGCACGCGTCTGCCGCCGCCGGATCGGCGTTCTAGCCGGTGGCCGACTCGGCGCCATCGGCTGCACCGGACACCGTGGGCGACGGGGAGTTCTCTGCGATGAGGTGGCCAGCCACGACGATCGCTGCCAAGGGCCACTCGATCAATCCCGCCACCGCCATCGTGCCCACCCCGCCGTACCAGGCGAGACTGCCTCGGGTGGGCGCGTTGAGGTCGAGGTTGATGATTGGAATTCGCATTACCCGGCCTAGGTACCTGCCGAGGCTTGTTCGTGCTCCCCGGTTCCCGCCGGAGGCGGATCGGCTTTCACCGCTGCGACCCGGGCGGTCGCGGCAGCGGTCAGCTGATCTCCGAGCTGCATGGCGCCGGCGAGCGTGGTTACCGTGCCCTTGCGCAGGGCCTCGCGGACCCGTCGCGAGCGCAGTGCCGACCCGGCGGCCACAGCGATCCCAAGAGGCGGAGAGATCGCCGCGGCCACCGCGGCGGCGGCCACTTGGATCTCCGGCTCAGGCGAGCGGCGCTTGCCCGGTACCTCAGGGTCGTCCATAACGCCACAATGTACTCCGTTGATCGCCCCCGCTGATGATGTGGTCATTAGCGTCCGCTCATCTTGCTGCTCGTCGTGCGTGTCGTTTGCGCCATTCGGGGTAAATTGATGTGACTCGAACCGGTTCTGCTCAAGGAGGAGACTTTATGGCAGCTGACGACTTCATGGAATCCGAGGTGGCGATCGCCGCGGCCGCAACGGCGGCTCTGCTCTCCCCACGGGTGCGTGAAGTCGCGCGGCGTGGAGCGGTGTACGGGGTTGCCGGGGTACTCGCCGCCGGGCGTGCGATGGCCGGTGCGGCGCGCGGGGCAGGCCGAGGCGTCGCCGCTGCGATGCCCGCCACCCCGGCCACACGCGCCTCAACCCCGGCAAGGGCAACGCGTGCTCGCGCGACGAGCGCAGCATCTCGTCCGCGGGCGAGCACCAGCCGGACCAAGCCGCGCGCGAAGTCGTCAGGCCAGGGCGGCAGCTCCCGGGCCTCGGGTGGCCCTGCGTCAGCCCGCGCTGGCGCGACGCCGGCTTCGTCGGGCTCCTAAGGCGGCGGCAATGGCGACCGATCAGCAGCGCGCCGAGGACAAGGTCAAGGAGGCTGAGCGTCTCGTGGAAGACGCAGTGGCGCGCGCCGGCGGATTCGTGGCCCGTGCGTTGGCACGAACGCGCGAAGAAATCGAGGACATCTGGGCCGAGGCCCAGAGTGCCAGCCGCTCCCGCAGCTAGCCATATCGACGCGATGCCGCATCCGGCCCTCTCGTGCCGCCGTCGGCGTCGGCGGCCCTCGACGTCGTGACGGTGAGCTCTCTCAGATCGCCGCGCGTGGTCCGGGCCAGCGCGGGGCGGGCGCGGCTCAATTTTCCGAATTGGGCCGGCCTGGGTTCGGCGGCGCTTGAAGCCAGGATGCGCGGGATCCCCGGCGTTCGCCGAGCGGCCGCCAATCCGACGACGCACAACGTGCTGATCGAATATGACGAGGACCGTCTCGAGGGTGACTCGCTCCTGGCTCACGCGATAGCGGTGGGTCCGGGAGCGTCCGCGAGCGCGAAACGTGCCTCGACTCGCGGTACAAGCAGACCAGCGGGCAAGCCCGGCCTTAAGCTCGACGAGGGGGAGCGGCTGGTTTCGGAGCGGGAAGTCGCCGATCTCCTGGGCAGCGACCGGGTGGTTCGCGAACGAGTCGGGATGCTGAGCCGCGCACGCATTGCCGTGCGGGGAATCGATCGTGACGGCGACTTGGCCCGGCGTCTGGTGGCAAGCCTGACCCGGCGCTCTGGGGTGTCCCGGGTCAGTGTCAGTCGTCTCACCGGTCGTGTATTGATCGAGTTCGATGAGCACCAGATCGATCTCGAGGATCTGATCTCGCAGGTGGCACGGATGGAACTCCCTGAAGTGCCTGGAGATGATTGTCCGGCTCACCCTCTTGATCCGACGCCGCTCGTCCAGAGCGCCGCTCGTGGCACCGGAGCGGCTTTCGGGCTGAGCCTGCTCGCGGTCCGTCGGCTTACCGGAGCCCAGGGGCCTCCGAGCAGCTCCTCCGGACCTGTGGCGATCGCTGCCGCGATCGGGATCCTCGAGGGCCTACCGCCGCTGCGGCGGGGGCTGCGCCAGCTCCTGGGACGCGACCGCTCCCAGCTGGCGCTCGGGGCGGTTCACGTTGTCAGCCTGACCTTTGCGGGCAGTCCACTGGGCCTCGCTGTCTCCGGGGCCGGTGCCCTGCGTCTGCTGACGGAAGTGCGCGCCCGTCGCGCAGCGTGGCGCGCCTATGAAGACCGCCTCGGCGGCACGTCGGAGGCCGTGGCCGGCGAGACGGTGCGGATCGCCGCCGGCGAGCGTTGCCCCTTGGCCGGTGACGTAATCGAGGGCACGGGCACGATGATCGGTCGCGACGGCCTCACGCATCCGTTGGCGCCGGGTGATCTGATCACTGGCGGCGCGCGGGTCGGCGGGGGTCCGTTTGTTGTCGAGCTCCATGCTGACCGGAGCTTCGGTGTTCAGGAGCGGCCGGGCGCCGAACCGAAGACGTCGATGGATCGCTATCTTGCGCTTCTGAGTCCGGCGTCGCTCGGCTACGCGGCTTTGGTGGGCGTGCTCACCCGCTCGCCGACCCGGGTGTTCAGCTCGCTGTTGTTGGTGAATGCCCGTCCGGCTCTGATTGGTGCCGATGCCGCAGACTCGGCGGCCTCGGCGCGGGTGCTTCGCTCAGGTGTCACCGTGGTCGGGGCCCGCTACGGGCGCAGCGTTCGGCTGCCGGGTGTGCTGCTGATCGACGGGACGCGGGTACTTACCGATCGACGCTTGGAGGTCGGCAATGTGGTCAGCCTGAGGACCGATGTCGACGAGGCGGAGATCCTGTCGATCGCGTCGGGCATTGCCGCGGCGAGTGGTTCCCCTTGGGGGCCCGCGTTCCCGCCGTCCGGACGCGCCTTGGCCGACGAGGCGGCATTCGATGGTGAGTGCGCGCGGGCGCGCGTTGGACGCTCACGTATGCGGCTGGGGCAGACGGACCTTGCGGAGCGGATTCCCGGTAGCGCGGAGCTACGCGACAGCGGCCACCAGCTGCTCATCTTGAGCCGAGAGGAGGACGCACACCCGCTGGGGTTGGTGGCGCTACGACCCCGGCTGGCGGACGGCGCACTGCGGCTGCTGGAGGCGTGTGAGCGTCGCGGAGTGACGGTGGAGCTGCTGGCTGAGAGTGAGCCGGCAGCGGCCCGGCTGGTGGGCGACAGGCATCAGCTTAGGGTGATTGAGTCCGGTGCGGTTGAGCGAGTACGGGAGTGCCAGCGGGCCGGAGAGCTGGTCGCGGTGCTCTCCGACAGTCCTCACGCCGCTCCCGCGTTCGCCGCCGGTGACATGGCGATCGCATTAACGAGCGGCCTGAGCGGACGCTTTGCCGCTCGCGCTGACCTACTGGCCCCGGATCTGGATGCCGTCAGCGCGATCATCCAGGCCGCCGCGCGCCGGCGCGCGGCGATTGACGATGCGATTGGCCTGTCGGTCATCTCCAATCTGGTCGGTGGGATCCTGGGGTTGCGCACGACCGTTGGCCTTGACCGCGGCTCGCAGCCCACCTACGTGGCGGCCCTGGCGGCGATCGGTATCGCGAGCCTCCGGCTCGCCGGCGGTGGAGCTTCCGGGGTCGCAACGCGTCGGCTCGCCGACCCCGACCCGGAGCAGTGGGGACGACCTACCCTGCCGGAGCTGTTTCGACAGCTCGACACGACCGCGGATGGCCTCAGCACCGCCGAGGCGCAGCGGCGCGTCGTGTCGCGGCCCAAGATCCGCACCGAGAATCCGATCGTCGCTGCGATCGGCGAGCAGATGCGCTCACCATTGAACGGTGCGCTCGCGGCCGGCGCGGGCATCTCGTTGATGTTCGGTGCGGTCGCCGACGTCGGACTGATCGCGGTGGTGATGATCGCAAACACGGGCATCGGCGTCTGGCAGGAGCATCAAGCCCTCCGCGCGACAGAGCTACTCGCGCGCGAGGCGTCGGGAGCGGTGAGCGTCCGGCGGGCGGGCACATCGATCCAGGTCGCGGTCCGCGACCTGGTCGTCGGCGACGTGATCGTGCTCGGTTCCGGGGACCGGGTGCCGGCGGATGCGCGGCTGATCGACTCCGAGTCGCTGGAGGTTGATGAGGCATCGCTGACTGGGGAGTCGCTGCCGGTCGCCAAGGCCGCTGATGACCACGATGAGGCCGGCCGGGTGATTCTCGAAGGCAGCGACGTGACCGTCGGAACAGCGGTCGCGGTTGTCTTCGCGGTCGGCGATCAGACGCGCATGGGCGCGACGACCGCCGCCCTGGCCAGGATCGAGCCGACGCGCGGGGTCCTTGACCGGCGCCTGAACCGTCTTGTGCGTCAGAGCGTGCCGGTGATCGTCGGGGGCGCCGGCCTGATCGCGATCTCCGGGGTGGTTTGGCGGCGTCCGCTGGCCAGCCAGCTGGCCCTGGCCGCCAGCATCGCGACAGCGGTGGTTCCGGAGGGGCTGCCGCTGCTCGCCGGCGTGGGCCAGGCCGCAGTGGCCCGTCGCCTGGCCGGACGCAACGCTCTGGTCCGGCGCCTGTCCGCGGTTGAGGCCCTCGGCCGCGTCGACATCGCCTGCACCGATAAAACGGGCACCTTGACCGCCGGCCGGCTCGAGCTGACCGCGGTCGAGACCTTCCGGCCCAAACGAGGTCTCGCACCCAGCGCCGAGGAGCTGCGCACGGTTCTCCTGACCGCCGCGCTCGCCAGCCCCCATCCCGAAGCCCACGACGCGGGCTCACACCCGACTGACCTGGCCGTGATCGCCGGCGCCGAGCGCGACGGGCTCTCGCGGGAGATCCGCATGCCGCGAGTGGTGGAGGTGCCGTTCGAGCCCGCCCGCTCCTTCCATGCCACGATTGCCGACAATCGCTTGATGGTCAAGGGGGCAGCCGAGGCGGTGATCGAGCGCTGCACCTCGGTGCGCCGGGATGGTCAGCCGATCAAACTGAGCCCCGACGCGCGGCAGGAGCTGCTCGACCAGGCTCAACGACTTGCCCGGCGAGGACTACGCGTGCTGGTGGTCGCCGACGGATCCGCCGCGGGCTCGGCGGAGGATCCCCGTGGCCTTGTCGCCTTGGGGCTGGTGGGGATCTCCGATCCGCTGCGCGCGAGCGTGCCTGCGGCCGTGGCACGCTGTGGCCAGGCCGGCGTGCGGGTGATCGTTCTCACCGGAGACCATCCGGCGACCGCCCAGGCTGTCGCCGAGCAGGCCGGACTCGACATCGCCCCGCACAAGGTGCTGACCGGTGGAGAGATCTCATCGCTGGACGACGCCGAGCTCGATCGCCGTCTGCGTGATGTGTCCGTGGTGGCGCGGATCACGCCCCTGGACAAACTGCGCATCGTGGAGCGCCTGCAGCATCAGGGGCATACGGTCGCGATGACCGGCGACGGAGTCAACGACGCTCCCGCGCTGCGCCTGGCCGACGTTGGTGTGGCGATGGGCCGACACGGGACTGAGGTCGCACGCCAGGCGAGTGACGTGGTGCTGGCTGACGACGACTTCGCGACGCTGGTGGAGACCCTCGTCGAGGGACGCAGCTTCTGGCGCAACCTGCGCCGATCGCTCGGGCTGCTGATGGGAGGAAATCTCGGTGAGCTCGGCTTGATCGTAGGGGCGAGCGTGCTCGGACTGCCGGCCCCCCTGAGCACACGGCAGATTCTCGCCGTCAATCTGATCACCGACGTCCTGCCGGCGCTTGCCGTCGCAGCC
This sequence comes from Actinomycetota bacterium, assembly GCA_030945945.1. The sequence goes on from JALYZB010000390.1 coordinate 6,213, forward strand.
CAACAGCCAGAACATCGCGACCTTGCCGCGCTGCGCCGAGAGGGCGGAGCTGACCAGGACCGGCTGTTGCGTGCCGACGTCTTGCGCCGCGGCCTGGCGACCGCAGGACCGGCCCTGGGCGCCTATGGCCTGGCGACGGTGCTGGGCACTCCCGCCCAGGCGCGTTCGGTGGCCTTCGGCGCGATCGTGGCCACGCAGCTGGCCCAGACGATCAGCTTGGGGCGGTCAGAAAGCAGCCTCACCCGCCCGGTCATAGGAGCGATCGCGGGATCGGGCGGGTTCGCGATCGCCGCCATGGTCGTGCCTCCCCTGGGCGCGTTTCTCGGCCTCGGGCTGCCGACCCTGTCCGGCTGCGCTCTGATCGCGTTGGCCACCGTCGCCTCACTTGCCCTCGCCTCTCCGCGGGAGGCGCGGGCGATGCTCGCGTTGCCGTCAGGCCCCCCGGCGGCGGCCGCCCTGGCGTAACGACTTCTTCACAGCTTTGTGACGGCTTCACAACTACTCGTTTCCGGTCTCGTCCTACGGTCCGGGACATGCTCGAATTCCTTCTCGCCCTGGGGACCGTCGTCCTCGCCGGCCGATGGCTTGCGATGGCGGCCGCGGCCCTGGGCATTCCGTCGGTCGCCGTGGCCGTCCTCGGCGCACTGCTGTAGCCGGTCCCCGCTGTGCTTGGCAGCGTCGCGGTGTCTGGCCCCAGCAGGGACCGCGTGACGACACCCGAGTCACCGCGGGTCCTGCGTCGTAGTCCTGGCAGGCTGCGCATCCAGGCCGCGTCACTCACGCAGGACCGAGGGATCGGGTTGGCCCGCATAGCTGCGGCCGATGGCGTTCTCGATGTGCGGATGAACGAGCGCACCGGCAATGTGCTGGTCGGGTTCGATCCGGGCCTCATCGATGAGCCGGGCGTCCTGTCGCTGATCACCGACGACCGGGCGCCGGATCGGCCGCGGAGGATTCGACGCGGTCCTGCGGCGGCGCAAGCCCCGCCGGAACCCGGCTGGCTGAGGGCAGAGCGGACGGAGACGCTCCCGGCCCGGCCCGCGGCGTGCGTCGCAGCGCTGATCGACTTTGAGCGCTACCCGGAGTGGCAGACCTACGTCAAGGTCATGACCGTCCTGGAGCGAGACCACCGCGGCCGCGGCATCCGAGTCGCCACCGAAGCCCAGGTCGGGGCGCGCGAGCTCAGATTCACCACGCGGTATCGCTTCCCAAGTCCCAATCGAGTGATGTTCGAGCAGGACGACGGCGAGCTCGAAGCGGTCCGAGGCAGCTGGGCGTTCCAGAGCCTGGCCGACGGACGCAGCCGTGCCACCCAGGTCCTCGAGGTCAAGCCAGGATGGCGGCTCGCTCTCGTGCTTCGCAACGCTCTCTATGACCAGCTCCAAGAGACCGTTCTTAGCCATTTCATGAGCGAACTGCGCGCGCGCCTCGAAGGAAGTATGGACTGATCAGCAAGTGAAGCGGAGGTCCATCCAGAATCTGCTTAAGGTCGACGGAGGATCGGTCCAACCGTGCAGCCGCAGCTTCCGACGCTCACACCGAGGGGTAGTCGCCGACACCGCCACTGAGCTATGGTCAGGGTTGTGGTTCGCCAAACAAATATTTCTCCTGCCGTGGAGGATTACGCGAAGGCGCTCTATGCGCTCGAGGCCCGCGCCGGCGGGCCGGTGGGGACCAGCGCACTTGCTGAGCGGCTGGGCTGACGCCGGGTTCGGTGTCGGCGATACTGCGCAAGCTGGATGAGCTCGGTGTGCCGCCACCGTGCTGCTGCCGGTCTCACTGGTGTTCATGCTCCTACTCGCCAGCGACCGCGAGCTGATGGGACGCTGGGCGAGTAAGCGCTCCACCAACGTGATCGGAGGGTCGGTCATCGCCTTCGTC
>JALYZB010000447.1 GCA_030945945.1 Actinomycetota bacterium
GCCCCGAGAGCTGGTTGCCTGACACGGTGACCGCGAGCAGCACGGTCACCGCGGCGTAGCCCGAGATGATCGGGCTGAGCACCGAGATCGGACCGATCTCCAGCGCTCCGTAGAAGGCCAGGTACGACAGCCAGCCGACAGCCCCGACCAGCGCCAGCGTACCGATCTGGGCACCGCTGACCGGCGCTAGGGCGCCAGTGGCAACCACCAGCGCGGTGAGTGGAATCAGCGCCGCGAGGTGAAAGCCGAGCACGACGCGGAGGGCCCCCAGATCGCGTGAGGCAACCGCCGCGAAGTAATCGGCGAGCCCCCACGAGAGGGCGGCGCCGAGTCCAAGTGCGACGCCCACCTCGCGCGATCAGCCTTTAGGGGCGATCCACACCAGGCAAGGGGCCTGCCGTCGCAGGCGGTGGGCCGCGAGCCAGAGCCACCAGCGCGGGGTGCGGCTCGGGTCGGGGCCGAGCACCACGAGCGCTGCCCGTCGCTCTTGCAGCAGTTCGATCAGGGCGACCAGGGGCCGGCGGCTGGAGATCCGCAACAGCTCGGTCTGGATGCCGCGGGCGGCGGCCCGATGCGCCGTCTCCCGGACCGCGTCGAGGTCCTCCTCGTGCGGGAGCGTTGCGTGCTCGCGCGCCAGCATCAACGTCGTCGGGTACGGCGGCAGGGTCAGCATGTTGGCGATGATCAGCCGGGCGCGTGTTTCCAACGCACTCTCGATCGCCACCCGCTCGGCGTCGCGATCAACTCGCACCGAGAGCGTGGCCAGCACCACCGGGCCGGGCCGGGGCGATCCGCCGAGCTCAGGCTGATCGCTGCGGGAACGGTGGGTGACGGTGGCCATCGATGTCGCAAATTATCTTACGGCGGCGGCGGGTCGCGGAACGTCCATTGACCGTCCTTGTACCAACTGGTATAAAACGCGAACCGCGAACCGCGCCGCGTAGCGGACAGTTCAATCGTCAACGACCGCGCGGACGACGAGGGGGAACGGCGTTGGCTACTGCCACGGTCGAGGAAGTCCAGCTTCTTAAGACGCTGCGCTGGTGGGACGGGTTCGTGATCGCGCTGGCCAATCCCGGCTTCCTCCTCGGGAGCCTGGGCTTCACGCTCGGGATCTTCGGCGTGATCGGCTCGATGATCCTGTGGGCCGCGTCCGCGGCGATCGGGATGCTTCAGGCCTGGATCTACTCCGAACCGGCGACGATGTTCGGCCACCGCAGCGGCGGCATTGCGCTCTATGCCCACGAGGGCTGGCGCCGGCACACGACCTTGGTAGGGCCGGTAGCGGCGTTCGGCTACTGGATCGGCTGGTCGGTGGTCCTTTCGATCTTCGGCAAGATCATCGGCGACCTCGCGCAGGCGCAGTGGTGGCCGAAGTCGACCTGGACGGTGACGATCTTCGCCAACCACCTCGGGCTCGCTCATTTCATCGCGATCGGCGTGATCATCTTCGTCTGGAGCTTCAACATCTTCGGGCTGCGGCCGGCGGTCTGGTTCACCTACGTGTGCGCGGCGCTGCTGATGGTGCCGCTGGCGCTCTTCATCGTGGCTCCGTACGTGACCGGCGACTGGCATTCCTCGAACGTCCACGCGACCTTCACCGGGCCCTGGAGCGGAATCAAGCTGGCGATCGTGTACATGTTCATCCTCGCCTGGTCGGCGTACGGGACCGAGGCGTGCGCGACGTTCGCACCTGAGTACAAATCGATCCGTGACACTCACATTGCGCTGCGCAGCGCGGCGATGTTCATGCTTCTCGTCTGCCTGCTGCTGCCGCTCGGGCTCGGTGGCGTGACCGGCGCGGTTCCGGCCGCGACGGCCGAGGGCCAGTTCTACACCACGGCGATGGCGACGATCGTCGGCCACGGCGCCGCCAGCTTCTTCACGGTCTGCATCATCGCCAGCCTGCTGCTGTCGATGACCTCCTCGACGGCCGACGCCGGGCGGGCACTGTACGGGATCTCGCGGGCGGGCATGACGATCAAGCAGTTCGGGGTGCTCAACCGCTGGCACGTCCCGGCGCGCGCGATGACGATGGATCTAGCGGTCAACGTCCTGCTGGTGATCCTGATCAAGTCGAACCTGGCGATTCTGTACATGAGCAACATCGGCTACGTCCTTGCGCACGTGTTCGCGCTCAGCGGCTTCGTGCTGCTGCGCCGCGACCGTCCCAACTGGCCGCGGCCGATCAGGGTCGGCGCGGGCTGGGTGCCGATTGCCGCTTTCCTGTGCGCTCTGAACGCGTTCTTCCTCGTGGTCGGCGCGCTGGCGCCGCACCTCAACGGGTACGGGAGCTGGCTTGACTTCGCGATCGGAGTCGGCGTGCTGCTCGCCTCGCTGCTCCTGTTTGCGTTCCGCCGCATCGTCCAGGACGGCGAGAAGATCCACATGCGCGAGGACGTTCCGCTCGTACCCACCGAGGCCGAGCGCGCCGAGCTGACTGGAATCCCGGCACCATCGCCGACGGCCCCGGCTTTGGTGTGACGTGGGGCAGGAGTCGACTCAAGACCTGCATCGGACGGCGTTCGACAAGGCCCAGAGAGCCGCGGGGGCAAGCTGGACTGACTGGGAGGGCTGGGCGTGGGCGGCCGACTTCGGCGATGCCGCCGCCGAGCACAACGCGACGCGGACGGCGTGCAGCCTGTGGGACGAGTCACCGCTTCGCAAGTGGGATCTGCGCGGGCCCGACGCGGTCGCGCTGACCGACGTCCTGTTCACCAACGACATGGCCGCGCTCGAGGTCGGCCAGGTCCGCTACGGGGCGATCTGCGACGAGCAGGGCAAGATGATCATGGACGGAACCGTGTTTCGTCTCGCCGATGACCACTGCCTGTCGATCACCAGCTATGACTCAGACCTGGCCTGGTTTGAGCAGGTCGCCTCTGACCGCGGGCTCGAGGTGCAGATCGAGGATCGCACGCCGCAGATGCCCCACCTGCAGATCCAGGGCCCGAACGCCCGCAAGGTGCTCGGGCCGATCACCGAAGGCCTCGATGTCGATGCCCTGCGCTACTTCCGCTTCGTCCACGAGGGCGTGCGGGTGGGCGGCGTCCCCGCCTGGGTGTCACGGACGGGGTACTCGGGGGAGCTTGGCTTCGAGGTGTACTGCGCAGTCGATGACGCGCCCGAGCTGTGGGACGCGGTAGTGCGCGCGGGTCAGCCCCACGGCCTGCGTCCGATCGGCCTGTCGGCGATCGAGATTTTACGGATCGAGTCCGGTCTCCTGTTCCCCGACATCGACTACTTCCCCCACCAAACCGACCCCTTTGAGGTCCGGCTGGACAAGGTCATCAAGCTCGACAAGCCGGGCGACTTCGTAGGTCGCGACCCGCTACGGGCGATCGCGGCCCAGGGCACACCGCGGCTGCTGACCACGTTGCGGATCGAGGGGGACCAGCTGCCTGAGTACGGCGCGGCCGTGACCAGTGACGGTCGCGAAGTGGGGATCGTGCGTAGCCCCTGCCAGAGCCCAACGTTCGACATGCAGGTGATCGGCATGGCGGCGCTCGATCGCGACCTGGCGCAGGACGGTCAGCGGGTGCAGGTCGCGCTCGACGGCGGCGTCGTCAACGCCACGGTGGCGCCGTTTCCGATCTATGACACCGGCAAGCGGCGTCCGCGCAGCTGATCTGAGTAGCGCTGCGCGGCAGCATCCGCGTGCCGTCAGGCATGAGCCTGCTCAACGCTGGGGACGAACGCCTCCTCGATCAGCTCGGTCAGCTCGCGCAGCTCGATTCGCTGCGCGTTGCCCGAGGTCTTGATCGCATCCTCGTACATGGTCACATCCTTGGGACAGGAGACGATGAACAGCTCGACCTCGGCCAGGCCGACCGCCTCGCGGATCCGGTTCTCCGACGGCCGCTCCTGGTCCGGCGTGTCGGCGATCCAGATCCGCCCGCCGCCCGCCCCGCAGCAGAACGAGTTGTCCCGGTTGCGCGGCATCTCGACCAGGGTGCAACCGAGCCGCTCCAGAATCCGCCGCGGGGCGTCGTACTCACCCTGAAAGCGTCCGAGATGGCAGGGGTCGTGATAGGTCACCCGGTAGGAGAGGCGGTCCGCCACGGGCAGAGCACCGGCGTCGATCAGCTCCAGCAGCAGTTCGGTGTGGTGGATCACCGGCCAGCTGCCGCCGAGGTCCGGATATTCGTGGCGCAGGGTGTTGAGCGAATGCGGGTCGGTGGTGACGATCCGCTGAAACTCGCAGCCGGCAAGCGCGGCGATGTTGTGCTCGGCCAGCGACTCGAACAGCCCCTCCTCGCCGACGCGCCGCACGTCGTTGCCGGAGTTTCGCTCCCCGTCATAGAGGATCCCGAAGTTCACTCCGGCGCTGTGCAGCAGCCGCGCCAGCGAGCGAGTGACCCGCTGGGAGCGCGGGTCAAACGAAGCGTAGTCACCGACGAACCAGAGCACGTCGACCGCCTGCTTGCGGGCGTCGGGGACGGCGAACTCCAGGCCTTCGGTCCAGCGGCCGCGCTTGCGCCGGTTCTCCCCGAACGAGTTGCCCGACTTGTGGATCACCTCGAGCGTCGACTGCAGGTTGGGGTCAAGCTCACCGTCCTCGACCAGCCGGCGGCGCAGCTGGTTGATGATCGGCGCCTGCTCGATCCCCACCGGACAGATCTCGACGCACGCGTTGCACTGCATGCAGGACCAGACGGTCTCGGTGCGCACCCCGTCGGCGCCCATGACTCCAGCCGCGAAACCTGCGCCGTCGGCGTCCCCGTGCAGCAGCGAACCGAGCAGACCGCCGATGCCGGCACCCGCCTCGGCATGGTTGGCCTGCTCGCGCAACTCCAGGATCACGTCCCGGGGTGAGAGCGGACGCCCGGTCGCGTTGGCCGGACACGCCTCGTGGCACTTGCCGCATTTGGTGCAGGCGTCGAGCTGCAGCAGGTGCAGAGGGCTGAAGTCCTGGAGGGCTCCATAGCCGGCGGGCTCGTCCGCGGGTTCGGCCGCGATCGGGCGCAGGCGCTTGCCGGCCAGCGAATCGCGCAGCGCCAGCGTCAAGAAGCTCGACAGCATGTGCGCGGCCTTGGTGTACGGGATGCTGGCCACGAATGAGACCGCCAACAGCCCGTGAAACCACCACAGCCCGTGGCGCAGGCCGGCCAGCACCGGCCTACCGACGCCACCGAGCGCCTGGGCCACGATCCAGCCGCCGAACTGGGCGCCGGCGTAGCCCGGGTGATCCATCGCGATCCTGACCCCTTCGAGCACGAAACCGGTCAGCGCGATCACGAGCAGAGCGGTCACAAACCACCAATCCCCAACGCGGTACACCCGACGGTCGTACTGGGGCTCGCCGGGAGCGCGATCGGGCCGGGAGTAGTCGAGCTTGGCGGGACGTCTGATCGCGCGGCGGGCCATCATCACCAGCACACCGATGACCAGCGCCGTGCCGAGCAGGTTGAGCACCTCCTTGTAGACGAGGTAGAAGTCGCCATGGAAGTAGTCCCAGCCAAACACCGGCGAGGTGAAGTCGGTATCGAAGCCCAGGATCACCGTCCCGGCAAACAAGGTCAGAAAGCCGTAGAAGATGGCCCGGTGCGCCCACCCCGCCGTCCGGTCACGCCGCGCAATCGTCGCATGAGAGAGCACGAGCCGCAGGCCGCCGCTCAGCCGCCCCGGCAGCTCACGCCACGGGCACGGCGGCCATGGTCCGCCCTGGCCGCGGCGGTACTTGGCCAGCGGCCGCAGGACTCCGTAGACGAACACCCCCACCGAGGCCACCGCCAGCACGTACCAGAGAACCTTCAGAGGGGTCGCGAAGTGCCAGAAGACCGGCCGCGTCTCGGTGGCCGCGAGCAGGAGCGCCATGGCGGCTAGGTCAGCAGCTCCTCAAGCTCGTCGGCGATGTCGAACAGGTCCGCCACCGCCCCGTAGTGCGCGACGCCGAAGATCGGTGCCTCCGGGTCGGTGTTGACCGCGATGATCGTCTCGGCCGTGCGCATTCCCGCCAGGTGCTGGACGGCGCCGGAGATCCCCAGCGCCAGGTACACACGCGGCTTGACCGTCTTTCCGGACTGACCGACTTGGCGCGCGCTCGGCATCCAGCCGGCGTCGACAAGCGGACGCGAGACGCTCAGCGTCGCGCCCAGGCGCTCGGCCAGGGCCTCAAAGCGCGGCAGGTCGTCCTTATCGGTGACGCCGCGGCCGATCGACATCAAGAATGGCGCCTTGGTGATGTCAACATCGCCGTCCGGCACCTCCTCAAACCCGAGGTGCTCGCTGGCGGCGACCCCGTCGAGGGCGAGCGCGACGGTGCGGCTGGACGGCGAACCGTCGGCCGCGGCGGCCGGCGCGAAGGTCCCGGGACGAAGCAGCAGCAGCGTGCATGGCTTGCCGGGGAACTCGAGCTCCGAGGCCAGTTTGTCGCCGTAGGCGCCGCGCCCGGCGAGCGGGCCGCCGTCCCAGGAGAGCGACGTCACGTCGGAGGCGAAACCCAGCCCGCGCGCCGCCGCCACGGCCGGCGCGAAGCCGAGCGCGTCGATCGTATGGCCGAGCAGCAGCAATCCGGGGCGCTCGGTCTCGATCAGCTCCGTCACCGCCCGTTGGGCGACATGGGCCTCGAAGTGCTCGTTGGGGGTCGGCACGAGCAGCAGCTCGTCGACGCCCTCGGCGGCCAGGGCCGTCGCGAAGCGCTCGGGCTGATGGTCGATCACGGCCACCAGCAGGCGCCCGCCGCAGGACGGCTTGAGCTGACGGGCGGCGCTGATCAGCTCAAGCGACACCTCCCGCAGCTCTCCGCGACGGGTTTCGGCGATCACCAGGACGTCGCTCATCCGCCGGCGCTCATCCGATCGCGGACCAGCTCGACGATCCGACCAGCGAGCTGGCCAGGCGAGCCGTCGAGCATCTCGGCACCGCCGCCCCGCTCGGGCATTCTCAGCTCCCGGCGCCGCGAGCCGGCGGCCGCGGCCAGCGCGTCTGAGCCGAGATCGAGCTCGCCGGGCGTGGTCACCTGCAGGGGCTTCTCGCGCGCTCGCTTGATCGCCCGTAGGTTGGCGTACCGCGGTTCGTTGATCCCGGTCTGAATCGTGAGCAGCGCCGGTGTGCGCACGCGCAGGACCTCGACCAGTCCCCCTTCGAGCTCGCGCTTGACGGTGGCGGTGGACTCAGCCGCCGCGTACTCCAGGTGCTTGACCACGGCCACGTGGGGCAGCTGCAGGTAGCCGGCCAGCGCCACGCCCGTCGCCCCGTTGACGGCATCCGAGGACTGCACGCCGCACAGCACCAGGTCCGGTGCCTCCTGTGCGACCGCCGCGGCCAGCACCCGCGCCACCGCGAGCGCGTCCAGGCCCCGGCACTCGGGGCCCCAGACCCGGGTCGCCCGATCGGCACCCATCGCCAGACAGCCGAGCAGCGCTTCCTCGGACTGCTCGTCGCCGACGGTGATGACCACCACTTCCGCGTCGTCGCCATCGGCCTGCTCGCGTAGGGCCAGCGCCGCCTCCAACGAGAATGAGTCCCACTCGTTGAGCTCGGTCTGCAGGAAGTCCGGGTCGACTCCCGAGCCGTCCGGCAGCAGCTCGAAGTCGTCATCCAGCGCGACGACCTGCTTGACGGGGACGACAACCTTCACGCGGGTTTCACCTGCTCAGGATCCGTGTCCGTTTGACAATCACGCCACATCGACGATGTTGAGCAGCTGGTCGCGGTAGTCGTCGTTGCTGCTCTCGCCCCACAGGCGCCGCTCGCGGATGAACGGGAGCGGCATCTCCGGGTGCGGCGAGTCGATCTCCCGGGC
>JALYZB010000449.1 GCA_030945945.1 Actinomycetota bacterium
TCCCGGGAGACGACCTAGCCACCGTCGCCTCGGGCCCGACCGTGCCCGACGCCACCACGTTTGCCGATGCCCTGGGCGTTCTGGACCGCTACCGCCTCGACCTGCCCGCCGTCCGTGCGCACCTGGCGCGGGGGATCGCCGGCGAGCTGGCCGAGACCCCCGGTCCTGGCGACGAGCGGCTCGCGGCCGTCGAGAACCGCCTGATCGGCGGCGGCTGGACGCTGCTCGAAGCGGCGGCCGAGCACTGGCGCGCGCTGGGCGCGGGCGAGGTCGTGCTGCTCTCGGACGCCCTCGAGGGCGAGGCCACCGAGCTGGCCGGCTTCCACGCCGGCCTCGTGCGCTCGATCCGCGACCACGGCGAGCCCTGGCGCGCGCCCTGCGTGCTGCTGTCCGGGGGCGAGGCCGGGGTGACCGTGCGCGGTTCGGGGACCGGCGGGCGCAACCAGGAGTTCCTGCTGGCGCTGGGCGTGGCGCTGGGCGAGGACGGCGTATGGGCGATCGCCTGCGACAGCGACGGCATCGACGGGACCACCGACGCCGCCGGCGCGGTGATCGCCCCGGGCTTCTTGGCCGAGGCGGCTGAGGACGGTCTCGACCCTCGCGCGGCGCTGGCCGACAACGACGCCTACGGCTTCTTTGACGCCACCGAGGGCCTCGTGGTCACCGGCCCGACGCGGAACAACCTCAACGACTACCGAGCGATCGTGGTGGAGGGGTGACATGGCAATTCGAACGGGGCCGAGGTCTTGTCTCGCCGGCCACATATACTGGCGTCACCTTTACTCGGCATAACCGGTGACGGGGCGTCAACCGGGACACCCCACGGCTCCTCCTCACCCTGCAAATGCGAGCGCCTGACCGGGGGTGCCCAGCGCTTCTGTAGCGGACGACAACGAGGCGTCCGATCTGACGTGCGGTCCGCTTCTGCATTGAGCGCGATGGGGCCACGCACGGTTGTCTCAAGGAGATGACTGGTATCGGTGCGAACCAGCGACGCCCAGGCCGGAGCGGGCCGACCACGCAGACGACTGCTTTGGTGCGGCAGGCGTCCCTGACCGGACTTGCGCAATGCCACGCTAGCGATCGCCCGCACAACCGGACCTGCTTCCGTGTCGGGACGCGTCTCCCCGACCAATGGTCGCCTGCCCCGCTTGGCGCGGAAGGCGGGGCGCCAACCATCAGGTCGCTGCTCGCTCTGCATATGCACTCGCGCGCCGGGCGCCGCGGGCCCGCGCTTGTCCTATCGCGTGAGAGGACTCGTCACGGTCAGCGTTGGTTGCGAGACGAATGACGAGCCCGACGGCGACCAGCGCAAGCCCGTCATCGGCGTTCCATGATCGATGGCAGTGAGATGCCGGCCACGAGACGGCGGGGTGTAGCGCGTGGCCGGGTGCCGACATCCCTGCCAGTCAGCCCAGCAATTCGCTGGCTGGCATCTCATAGACGAGGGGATCATCAGCGTGGACCTCGCGTATTGGATTGCTGGAGCGCCCGTCGGTGGCGCGTGATCATGAAGCCATTCGCTTGGAGTTGGGAGGATCACACCGCGTTTGCTGTTGACCCAGCTGTCTACTTCTGATCGCTGCTGCTCGGGGACACCCCCTCTGCTGAGAACGACACAGCCCGGCCGCACCCACAGCTGCGCCGGCAGCCACTCAATTCGCAAGAGCAGCTTTTTGATCTCGGCCTCCGTCATCGGGTCGACCCGATACTGCCACCACGACGATCAAATCCCAAGAACACTCAGCAACGCCTGCCAGCTCAACGGGCCAGGCCGGCCGAACGCCACGACGTCGGTGATTGAGACGACCAAACCGCCGGCGTTAGAACACCCCACATGGCCCCAGATTGTCCGGTTGCGGATCCTTAACATAAATCTCGTCGTGGTTGCTGGCGGCAAGAACCGGCACTCTGGGTTTGTGGCTGCGCGGCGACGGAGGAGAAGCCGTGGAAACCCCGCGACGTCACTCCGGGCGGAGTCTCGCCGGGAGGAGCCGCGACGCCGGTTGGCACGTCCTCAGGGACCGTCATAAGCGAGTACCACCGAAACGACGGTACGGCTGTGGCTAGATGCTGCCGCTGTCGGGTGCGGGTCTGAGGCCAGCAGCGATCGTTGCGATTTGGTCGCCTGTGAGATTGTCTGAGACGAGGAACACAAACGTTCCCTCTCGTTCAAGGTATGCCTGCGCCTGACCCCATCCAGCCGGTCTGACCTTCACCGTCGCGCCATCGCGGGTCGCGTCCTGCCAATCGTCGCCGGCAACCATGTTCTCGTAATGGTGTGATGCGCGGTCACCCGCGGCGATCTGGTCGATCGAGACGCTCTCGTGCCCGTCGCCGGAGCGGTAGCTGAGCGAGACCTGAGGCGGTGACGGCGGTCGTTGGGAAGCTTCGAGGAACATGCATTGCGCTTGCCAGCCGGCCGGCACGCGATCTAGCATCAGCACGGTGAACGGGGCTCGCTGTTGCGCTTCGGTGAGCGTGAGGTGCTGCAGACGGTGATCATCTCTAGTGGCCTGGACCGGTTCGCCCTCCGGCGGCGTGAACTGGAAGGTCTCAGCGGCGATCGGCTCGTCAAACCGGATCGCCAGCGCGGTGATGATGTGGAAGGGGTGCTCGTCGCGGATTGCGGTGACGGCAAGGAGCACTCCGCGCTCTTGGTCAACCTCGAGCTCGTAGTGGTCGGCGCCGGTGCCAAGTTGGTGAAGTTCGAGGGATCTCCCGTAGCGCGGATCGTATGAGCGGGGACTAGCGTGAGCTGAGACGGTGGCTCTCCCGGCAACCTGAGAGCTCCCGGTGACGCGAAAGCGCAGCGAACTGAGTAGCGGCGTGGGATTAA
>JALYZB010000459.1 GCA_030945945.1 Actinomycetota bacterium
CGCACGAGCGCCGAGCGATTGCGCCGCGACCAGGCCACGTACACGGGCGCCTCGTATCCGGGCACGAGACGCTTGTAGCTGTTGACCCACTGCGCGAAGATCGAGCAGATCTCGCGCGCGTGGCGCAGCTGTCCGGCGATGAACGCCTTGCCGACGTCCGAGAGGAAGTACTGATCGTCGGCGTCGTAGAACGCGTTGGCTCCGTCGCGGAACAGGGACTGGTGGGTGTGCATGCCCGAGCCGTTCTCGCCAAACAGCGGCTTGGGCATGAAGGTCGCGTGCAGCCCGTACTTCATCGCGTATTCCTTGACCGTGATGCGGTAGGTCATGCAGTCGTCGGCCATCTTCATCACGTCGGCGTAGCGCATGTCGATCTCGTGCTGGCTGGGCCCGACCTCGTGGTGGGTGTACTCGGTGTGGATCCCCAGCTGCTCCAGCGCGAGCACGGTCTCACGGCGAAGATCCGACCCCGCGTCCAGCGTGGTCAGGTCGAAGTAGCCGCCCTCGTCGAGCACCTCGGTCGACTTGCTGTCGCGAAAGTAGAAGTACTCGAGCTCGGGTCCGACGTAGAAGTGGTCAAAGCCCATCCGCTCCGCGCGCTGCACCGCCCGGCGCAGCACGTGGCGCGGATCACCCTCATACGGCGTGCGCTCGGGGGTGAGGATGTCGCAGAACATCCGCGCGACGCCCGCCTCGTCGGGCCGCCAGGGCAGCGCGATGAACGTGGTCGGATCGGGCATCGCGATCATGTCGGACTCCTCGATCGCGTTAAAGCCGGTGATCGACGAGCCGTCAAAGCCCATGCCGCTCTCGAAGGCGTTCGGGAGCTCGGTGACGTTGATCGAGAAGGCCTTCAGCTGGCCGAGGACATCGGTGAACCACATGCGGATGAAGCGGATTCCCTGCTCGGCCACGATCGCGAGAACGTCATCGGCGGTCAGCGGGCGGTCGGGCATGACTGCGCAACGTTACTGAGCGGCACGTCCGCGCGTCCCGGGGGGTTATCGTGGCGTCGATGAGCCGCATCTTCGCCTCGATCGTGGCCATCGGTGCGATCGGCGCCGGCAGCGCAGCGGCCGGCGTGTCGCGCTGGGCACGACGAACCTCTGCATCCGGTCGGTGGAGGTCCGGGCGGTGACGGTGGCCGGGCGGCTGGCGGCGTTCGGGGCCCAGATTTGCGGGGTGGATACCGGCAGCCGCATCGCGCGGGTCCAGCAGCTCACCGATGGGCACACGCTCTTCACCCACCCGGTGGTGAGTACCGCCGGTCCGGAGAGCTACACCACCGGGACGGCGATCGCCGCCGATGGGACGGATGTCGCCTGGGTCGCACATTCGAGCTCGATCGTTTGCCACGCACAGTGCACCGCGGTCTACGCTGCGGCGGGCGCGACGGTGCATCGGCTGAACACCGCGAGCGCGATCGTTCCCGGCTCGCTGCGGCTGAGCGGCACGACGTGCGCTGGCAGAGCGCCAGCCGGCGGCGCTCTGGCCGTCTCTGAGAGCTCAGCCACGGGCCGTGAGCGGCTGGTCAGGAGGGGACGGCCGGGTGATCGCCCAGCCACCGCTGCGCCCACACCTGCAGCTCGCCCAGAGCCGGCTCGAGCTCATGACCCATCGTCGAGAGCTCGTAGTGGACCTGCAACGGCGGCCCGGCGACGACCGTGCGCTCGACCATGCCGCGAGCCTCGAGCTCCTTCATCCGCTCGGAGAGCAGCCGGTCTGACAGCTCGGGGATCGACGCTGCGACTTCTGAAAAGCGCAGCGGACCGTCCATCAGCACGCTCAGGATCGCCCCCGTCCATCGGCGGCCAACGAGCTCGACGGCCTCGTGATAGAGCGGGCAGCAGTTGGCGTGCGTGTGAAATCCGCTGGCGGTCTCCTCCGAAGCGGCCATCCGGTCAGCTTAGTGGTTGGCGATCGCGGCCAACCGGACTCAGGCCGCTTCCAGCGCGCGGGCTGCCTCGGTCGAACCGTCGACCGGGACCTCCCCGGCGACGTTGACCATCGCCGTGAAGCTCTCGACGGTGACGGCGGCGATCGCCTCGAGGATCTCCTCGTCAGACCAGCCGGCCTCGCGGGCCTCCTCGTGCAGATGCATGGGCGGCCGCCCGCGGTCGACCAGCACCGCCTTGAGATAGCGCAGCAGCGCGGCCTCACGGTTGTCGTGAGAGTCGAACTCCCGGGCCAGCGCCACCTCGTCGAGGGCGAGCCCGGACAGTCGGGCGGTCCGGGAGTGCGTCGCGATCCCCGGTCCCGACTCGTAGTATTCGGCCACAGCGAGCGCGATGCGCTCAAGCGTGGACGCCGTCAGCCGGCCATGACGCAGCTCGGAGCGAAACCGGGCATACCCGCGCAGGGCCGCCGGGGACCCGGCGAGGACGCCGAGAAAATTGGGCAGCTGACCGCCCGAGGAGAGAGCACCGCGGAGAACGGCAACCGAGCCCTCGGGCGCGGTGAGATCGTCGTGGATCTGGAAACGGCTCATGGAAGTCTTCATGGCGGACCCTCGCAAGGTCTCTGGGGGGAAGAGAGGCGCTCCGAAGGAGATGCTGACCTTCAGATTCGCTGCTTACAGTACGTAAGCCTACCCCTCGCAGATCAACTCAAACATTCTGTAGCGGATTTCACTACAGCTTGTCGCGGTGTGTGCGCCGCAACGAGGCGGTCGTGGGCCGCCGGCCTCCCAGCGTGACCTGGACAGCGGGCGGGTCGGACGCGGGTCAGTGGGCCAGCAGGTGGTGCGCGAGCACCGCGGCATGCGAGCTGGCCGCGGCGGCGAGCATCAGCAGCACGCCGAGCAAGACCGCCCACATGGCGACCCGATCCGGACGGAAGCCCTCCCGCTCATGACGGCGTAGCGCCTGGTGGCGCTGGGCGGTTGACGGGCGCGTGCCGCGACGCGACGTGTACGCCTCGGCGCCGCGGCCGGTGATCGTGATGGTGTGACGCCCCGCCTGTCCCCGCTCGGGCGGAGGCTCCATCAGGTAGGCCGCCTCAGCGCGCACGGGCCGCTCGTCGCGGGTGCGCTGCTCGCGCGCGGCGGTGCGAGACGCGCGTCGCTGCTCACGATCGCGAGGGCGATGGGGCGGCCCTCCGTCGCTCAGCGAACGAGGCTGATCATCCTCGCCGCCGCCCGCGCGCTGCACGGGCGTCGCCACCGTTGTGACTGATCGCGACATCAGGCCGTTCCCTTTCGTGGCTTGCGCGACGCGACTCTAACAGCGGCCGTGGACGCCACGTCGGTTACTGCGCAAACCGGCCGAAAACTGCGGAAAGCTACTGGCGACCGGCGACGCGAGCGACGTACTCGGACACGTTCTGAGCGTCGGAGCCTTCGACGATGTTGGCCGGCATCACGCCCTGGCCGAGGCACTGCTCGGCCGAGCCCGACGGGGGGTTGGGCAGGCAGCCGTGGTTGACCGTGTGGAGCACGAGCGACGCGGGCGGCTTGAGCATGTCCAGGTTGGGTCCCACCTTGCCGATCGCGTTGGCCTCCGAGAGGGTGTGGCACACCCCGCAGTGACTCCCGAACAGCTGCTCGCCGGCCTTCTCACGAGGGTTGAGCTTGAACCCGGCGATCTGGCCCTGGGCATTGTCCTTATTGCCCACCAGCAGAGCGACGGGCAAGGCGATCCCGAACCCGAGCGCGATCACCGTGAACAGGGCGCCGAACATGCGGCCCGCGCGGCGCGAGTCGGGCGAGATCGCCGCCCGCGCTCCCTCGAGCCCGCCGCGGACGGCCACGAAGAACAGGCCGAACCCGAGAACGACCCAGAAAGCGATGAACGCTGCGACTGCTAGCACGCGAGCGAACCATATAGCCCGGGGCGGGGGGATGATCCGCCGAGTTCATCGGCGCCGCCCGGAGGCAAAGCTCATCACCGGTGGGGCGACGGCGCGGAAGTCCTCCGCCTCGGCGCCGGTGGCGGGATGTGCCTCGCCGGCATTCTGTGCGGCCAGTCCCCGGCGCACCTGCTCGTCGAGCATCGAGAAGTCCTTGACCTCGGCCAGGATCTGATCGGGGGCGTCGATCGCGGCGATCCGGTCCACGAGCACGTTGATCGCCCCGCCCGCGGCGGCGAGCTTCTCGAGCTTGCCGGAGGCCAGGATCAGCGGCTCGGTCCGGACCAGCAACCGATGACGCTCATAGACCCGGGGCGGGACGATCAGGTTGATCGTCCCGTGCTCGTCCTCGAGCAGGATGAACACCACCCCTGCAGCCGTCCCCGGCCGCTGGCGGGCCACCACCATTCCCCCCATCCGCACCCGCCGCCCGTGGGACAGCGCCTCCAGGTCGCGGCTGGTCACCACCCCGGCGGGCAGCCGCGAGCGCAGCAGCGCGAGCGGATGGGTGCCCGCGGTCAGGCCGGTGGCGGCGTAGTCGGCCAGCATCCCCTCCCACTCCGACAGGGACCGCAGCGTGGGGGGAGCGGGGAGGTCGAGCGGCAGCGCAAGCTGAGTGCCGCCGGGGACCTTGCGCCCGGGAGCGGTGACACCGAGCTGCCAGAGCGCGATCCGGCGTGCCGCGCCGTTGCGAACGGTATCGGTGCCATCGATCCCCTCCACGAGGCGGTCACACGCCCCGGACCAGGCCAGCAGTTCGAGCGCCGGCGTGCCCGCACCCGCGCGGGAGGCGAGGTCGGCCAGCCCACGAAATCGCCCTCCCACCTCACGGGCCGCGACCAGCTGGGAGACCGCCTCGGCGCGCACCCCACGCACGTAGCCGAGTCCGATCCGCACGCGACCCAAGGGCACCCCGGCCGCAACCGCGGTGGGGCCGGCCAGCTCGACATCACACTCCAGCCCGCTCTCGTTGACGTCCGGCGCCAGAACCTCGATCCCGCGGCGCTGGGCCTCGTGGACGAGCGCATCGGGCGGATAAAAGCCCATCGGCTGCTCGTTGAGCAGCGAGCAGAGCAGCTCGGGCGTGTAGTGGACCCGCAGCCAGGTCGACTGGTAGGCGAGCAGCCCGAAGGCGGCTCCGTGCGCTTTGGGGAAGCCGAAGCCCGAGAAGCCCTTGACCATCGCGAACACCCGCTCGGCGGTCTCGGCGTCGACTCCGTGCTTGCGCTGCGCGCCGGCGACGAAGCGCTCATGGTAGGCCTGGATCGCCGCCTCGGAGCGCTTGCGGCTCATCGCCCGGCGCAGCCCCTCGGCCTCGCCGACGCTGAACCCCGCGAAGGCGATCGACACCTCGAGCACCTGGTCCTGGAAGATGATCGTGCCCAGCGTCTCTCCCAGGACCTCGGCCAGCACCGGATGCTCGTAGGGGACCTGGAAGGTGGGGTCCTCGCGCAGCCGCTGGCGGCGCTCGATGTAGGGGTTGACCGCCCCACCCTGAATTGGTCCCGGCCGCACGATCGCGACCTGCACGGTGATGTCCTTGAGCGTCTCGGGGCGCGTCCGGCGCAGTGACTGCATCTGGGCCCGGCTCTCGATCTGAAAGACCCCGGTGGTGTCCGCGTTCTGGATGCACTCGTAGGTCGCGGGATCGTCATAGGGGATCCGGCTGAGGTCAATGCGCTCGCCGCGGGTGCGGGCGATCAGCTCGACGGCTCGCTCGACCGCCGAGAGCATCCCGAGGCCGAGCAGATCGATCTTGAGAAAACCCGCGTCGGCACATGAGTCCTTGTCCCACTGGACGATCTGACGGCCCGCCATCGCCGCCGGGACGATCGGACAGCAGTCGATCAGCGGCCGGGTGGCGACGATCATCCCGCCCGAGTGCTGGGAGAGATGACGAGGCAATCCGTGGGCCTGCGCGGCCAGCCGCGCCAGCCACGCCCAGCGGCCGGTCGGGCCCCGCCGGCCGGCGCTCTCGATGTCCTGCCCGACGTCACGGGCATCCCAGCCCTCACTGCCCCTCGCGACCCGCTCGATCTCGCCCGGCGGCAACCCCAGCGTCTTGCCGAGCTCGCGGATCGCTCCCCGGGCGCGGAAGGTCGGGAAGGCGGCGACCAGCGCCGAGCGGTCATGGCCATAGCGCTCGTGCACGCGCGGGATCAGCCGCTCGCGGATGTCGCGCGGGAAGTCGAGATCGATGTCGGGCAGCGAGCTCAGCTCCTCGTTGAGGAAGCGTCCGATCAACAGCTCGTTGGCAATCGGATCCACGTGCGAGAGACCCGTCAGGTAACAGACGATCGAGGAGACACTCGATCCCCGGCCCCGGCCGGGGGGCAGCAGTGCCCGCGCCGTGTCCGGACCGCGCACCTCGGCGGCGACCTCGCGAGCGAGCTCGAGCATGTCATGGTGCAGGAGGAAGAACCCGGGGAGGTGCAGCGCCGCGATGATCCGCTTCTCCTCCTCCAGCCGGCCCTCGGCCCGCTCGCGGATCGCGGCCGGTGCGCTCGCGTAGCGATCGCGGATCCTCACCTCACACAGCTCAGACAGCGAGCGCATCGCGGTCTCGTCCTCGGCGCCCGGGTAGCGGTAGCCGAGATCACTGCGCAGGTCGAAGGGCAACATCTCGGCCAGCCGCGTGGTCTCGGCCACCGCCTCAGGGTGCTCGGCGAACCGAGCCGCCATCACCTCGGGAGCGGCGAGCACATGGCTGAAGTTGCCGCGGCGCACGGGCTCGGAGGCGTCCAGCGTGGTGTGGTTGCGCAGGGACACGAGGGCATCCTGCAGCGGCGCCCGCGAGCGCGCGTGGGCGTGGACGTTGCCGGTCGCCACACAGGCGAGCCCGAGCCGGTCGGCCAGTGAGCTCAGACGGCGGTTGCGAGCCCGGTCATCGCGCAGGAAGGGGCGCTGCAGCTCCACCCGCAGCCGCGCCATCCCGAACGCCTCGCGCAACCGCAGCAGGGTCGGCTCGTCGTGGACTCCCCGCAGCGCGCAGCCGCTCAGGCAGACCAGGCCGTCGGCATGCTCGAGCAGCGTCTCCAGTGAGAGCTCGGGGGCGCCGGCCGGAGCCCCCGGGCGCCCATCTCGCGTATGCGCATGGGCGTGGGTGAGCAGCCGGCAGAGATTGGACCACCCCTGCGCATCGGCGACCAGCAGGGTGAGGTGGCGCCCATCATCGAGATCGAGCTCAGCGCCATGGATCGGGCGCAGGCCCAGCGCCCGTGCCGAGACGGCGAACTCCATCGAGCCCGACACCGTGTTGTGGTCGGTGAGCGCGACGGCGCCGTACCCAAGCTCCAGGGCCGCCGGCACCAGCTCATCGGGCAGTGAGGCCCCGTCGAGGAACGAGAAGGCGGAGTGGCAATGCAGCTCGGTGTACACAATTGATCGAACATATGTTCGCATCTCGGGTGGTCGGCCCCATTTCCGCCGACACCCTTGACAAATTATTAGCGACTGCTAATTTATAC
>JALYZB010000464.1 GCA_030945945.1 Actinomycetota bacterium
GCTGACGCCAACGCCGCTTGGCCTGCGCGACCGCCCGCCGCGTCGTGCGATCAGACCCCGCATACCCCATCGCGACCAGCACCGCGTGCGCCTTATCGGCTCGGATCTGCCCGCGCGAGCGGTCCACGAGCTCGTCGATCTTTCCGGCGAAGGGATCCACCAACGGACGGCTCTGCGCCCGCGGCGCCAGCTCCCCACCCGCCGCGTCTCGCGCCGCGACCAGCCGCGCGACCGTCTTGTGATCACACCCCGCCAACGCCGCCGCGCCCCGCAACGACCCCGTCAACTCATACGCCTCAAGAAGCTCCATCGCTTCCTCCGCTCGCTTCACGTTCGCCGTCCTCAGATCGCGCGTTGACACCAACACGCGTCCGATTACCGACGCCTCAGGACAGAACCGCGGGGAGAAACCGCGGCCACCAATGGGGAGAAACGGTGGCCACCAACGGGGAGATTCAATGGCCGCCTACGGGGAGCTTCCCATGGCCACCGTCACTCGTGCATTGGTAGCCGACGTAGTCGGGCCGAGGATGGAGGGAATGACCTGCGATGGCATCATTTGCACGGGGTCGTCCGAGGGCCGCAGGAACACCTTGAATCCCGGATAAACGCGCGGGTGCCCGCCATGACTTAGGGAGAACGGGAACACGGTTAGTTTGAAAACCAGCAAGGGCAAGGCCGTGGCCGGGTGCGTAATGCTCATCGCGTCGGAGCGCGACGCTACGCGTTGACGTGGTCGCGTCACACTTCATGACGGCAAATATCGTCGAACTGCTGGAGGCGATCTATACAGACGAGCAAGATCTGATGGCACAGGTACGCGGGCCTTGATCGGCCGGCTTCGTGTTCTAGTTTCTGGCGCTGCTTGCGAACTGCGAAGTGCTGGACAAGATCGTGAGGCCGCTCGACGTGATCGTGCGCTAGAAGGTCGGTAGCGGCTGGGTCAATCTAAGGTGAGAAATACGCGACAGGCTTGTTTGGCTTGCAGTTCAGTGCGATTTGGGGCAACAGCAGCGAGTAAGCCCCCTCGGACGCAGGCCACCGGTCGGTGCGCGCGAGGATCAGCTGGCGACACAAACGAAATGGCGATCAAGTCTCCGCACCTGTCCTCACACGACTCGGGTCAGTGCCGCCAGCTCAGCCGGTTGCTGTTCACGAGGAACGTTGGCGATGCTGCGCCCGGCCGTCCACGCCCGCTGCATCCGCCGCCGATACGCCTGCGGCTTCTCTGCATACACGCGCTCCCCGAGACGGAATGCCAGGGCCTGCAACTCCGCTCGCCGGTGGTCGATGAGCTTGACGACTGCGTCAAGATCGACGGCGGCGTCGACATGGTCGCGCGTCAGGGTCCGGCGCAGCTCGGCCAGATCGTGATCGTCGCCCAGCAGGTCGGCCAGCTGATGAGCATCCTTGGCCTGCCCCCGGACCGCCGGGCCGCAGGCCGGAGCGATGAGGCGCTGCTGATACCAGAGATCTTTGGCCCGTTTGCGCCAGGCGTGCAGTCTCTCTGCGGTCGACCGCTGCCGAGCTTCTGCGAATGCCGTGCGCCCCTCACGGTAGGAGCGCAAGAGCCCGGCGTCGATCGCCTTCCAGTCGTCGCGCCGGAGCTTCCAGTCGTCCACGCGCAGGCGCACGGCCCCGAGCTCCTGGACGGCCCGCGCATCGCGGGCTGAGCCGGCGCGGTCGCGCTGCCGGTCTCGGACGCGCTCGAGCTGCCCGCGGATCGCCTGGAAGGTGGTCTCTGGCAGCTGGCCGACGTAGCGCTTAGACAGCGAGGTGACCGTTGCGATCATCGCTTCCGCGTCGCGCGTCTCGCAGAGGCCGCGAGCAGCGGCGCGCAGCGCTCGGTTCTCGCGCCGACGCTGCTTACGCGGCATCGCCCCTCGGGTCAGGCGCAGCAGCGATCGCTCCTGCTTGACCGCCTTGCGCGCGGAATGAACCGCCGCGACCGGATCCTCCGCGATGCCTTCGCTGAGTGCGGCCACGGCGTTGTCCAGCTGCTCTCGCCCGCAGCGGAAAAAGGCCTCCCGTAGGTCCTCGTCAGCTTCGAATCGATATGCCATGGCGCTCCTCTCGTCGGTCCCTCTCACATGCGTACCCAGACCTCGCGGCGCAGAACCGTTTCGCCCCGTGACGTCACGCGCGGCAATCGGACATGGATGCTGTAAACGCGGCTCGGCCAGCGCTACCGTTCCGACGCCCGACTTGGCCGAGTTGCCCCGCCGCCCGCGTTCAGGTAAAGGACTCCCGGACGCCAGACATCCGGCGTAGCTGTCCTGTCATCCGACTTTTCCTTCAGGTGACCTTGGAAAGCGCGAAGCTCTCGACGAGCCTAGGGTCCGAGGTTCGCGCGTACTGGGCGTATAAGGGTTCGGTGCGTTACTCGTTGAGCCAAACCACCGTCCGACTTATGGGCGCTCCCTTGCTCCCCATCAACGTGTGGGGGAGTAGGGGAGCGCCGGGAAGTCGAACAATAGTTGAGTGCGCAATTGACCGGTGTGAGCGCCGGGGGAGGACTGCGACGTCCGCAAGAGCGGGGCCAGGTGAGTCTCGAAGGGTCCTCAGCCGACGATGGGAAGGTCGTACGGGTCGCGCCATTCGGGCAAAGCTTCGCGGGGCCCAAGCTCGTTGCTCGCCTCGCCCTTGGTGGCTTGCGGGTTTGAGCTGCCGGTCGACCTTATTGCCCACGCGAGGATAAGCGCGCACCAGATGAACAGCACCCAGGTCATTCTGCTGGTATCGGCGGGTGGGGCCGTAAAAGTCAAGCCTTGCACTGAGACTGGACAGCAATTGGGCCGGAGCTGCCCGCGTGTAACGCGGGCCCGCCGAGGCGACGGCGGGCCCTCCGGAGGTAGGTAGGCCTCCCCGCCCTTCCGTAGTCCCTCGTCTTCCGCGCGTTTATGCACCTGGCCGACAAATCCCGTCGTACCGCAGACGCATTGAAGTACGCCAACCGAGAACGATCACACCAAGGCGCCGTGGACGTTGTGCTCCTCGTTTGTGACCCAAGCGTCAGCATGCCAGCCGCAGGGGACTATTTAGGACTCGTTCAGGGCGGGTCCGCCAAAGTAGATGCTGCGACGTTCTCATCCCGCATCTCCTCCATGAGCCGGCCCGTCCTACCGGGCCGGCTCTTTTTTGCGCAGCCGTCCGGGGCCGGCGCGCCTCTCTCCCAAGGCCGCCAGCTCCGTTACGGCGCGCTTCAGACCAGCGCGTGGTCAGTCAGTAACTTTGCATGACCCAAGCCTCTGGTCAGCGTCGCGCTGATTCCGAAGAGGACGGGCCAGGCTGTTAGCAACATGAAGTTGTACGGGCGCACTTTGCGGGGATCCGCGTCCTTCGTTGTCGGTCTATGAGTCGTTGGTCCAAGGTCGCGTAGCCGAGTCCGGCCAGGAACCCACGGTCCTCAGCTTTTCGGCCTTTTGCGCAACTATTGCGATCAAGCTGGGTTATAACCGAGGCCGGAAGACGCCCTGCTCGCCTGTGGGTGCGGCAACGGCATTGCGACGGGGACCGAGGGGCGACGGTCTCCGTCGTGCTAACTAACGGCTGAGGACAAGCGCACCAGTTGGGTATCGCCTCACTACTTTCGAAGAGTAAAGAGGGAACCGCAATGGAGTTGGTGATCAGGACGGCGTGCGATGTGGACATCGTGGTACTTGCGCTCTACGGTCACCTTGATCTCACCTCCGCGGCGTCCGTAGAACAGAAACTCTGCCTCGTTCAGTCCATCGAGACGAAGCGGATAATCATCGACCTAAGCGGTCTAGAGCTGATTGACAATGCGGGCATCCACGCACTCCTGCAACAACAGCAGCGCCTGCTGGATAACGGTCATCGACTATCGCTGTTGCGTGGACCGCGATCCGTTCATTCCGTATTTGAACGATCCGGTAGCCTACATCTCTTCTCGTTTGAGGATGAAGTTGCGGCGAGCAACCGCGCCAGGAATGCCTCGGTGGCCAGAGTAGAGCCGCTAGAAAGCGTGCTTGATGTTCTTCAGGACTTCGACGACTTCGGCGGCGGAAGCCTTAGCCTCGTGGCGTGGGAACTCGGGGTAGAAGAAGGCGTCCTCGCCCCTGCATGGTCGACCGCCATTGCAGAGGCCCTGCTCGAGCCTGCGGGCATCGACATGATCTACGGTGAACCGATGTGGCGGATCACCGACCGAGGCCGTCAAGCTCGCCAGACCTCTGTCCACTAAGGGCGAGCCGGGAGCTTATGCCGGTACACGAGCCAAGAGATCGAGGCATGGGCGCCTGTCGACCGTGACGCTTCGGCCTGCACGGCGTGGTCGGCCGCACGCGCCGCCGCCCAAGTGGCCCGTTCAGGCTCTCACTGAATTTCAGGGCTTCGCGACGCGCCGCGCAGCTGTCATGTTTGCCTATGCAATGGGGTTAGGCCGGACGTCGGTGCTGGCGGCCTGCCCCGCCGCCTGAGCGCGACGGCCCACCATGACTTCGGCCCCCGCCGGCGCGGTCGGCTTGCATGGAAAGGGGAAGCGCGGGCGTTTCGCTCGTTGCTACATTCTGCCGGGCGAGCACTGGTCCTCGGCTCGTTTGTGGTGCGGGGGACAGCGGTGTTCGGCCTGTGCTGAAATGGCGGTGTCATGGTGATCGACGTGTGGATGCAGCACCCGACGCGCGGTTCTTGGAGCACGCCATGTTGGCCTCGCTGCGTCGTTGGACGGGTGCCGAGGTCCCGGCGCAGCAGCCCGGGATCGCCGTGACGGTCGACGCGATGGACGCGGCCGGAGTCGACTTCGGGCTGCTATCGGCCTGGACCTCCTCGCACCAGCCGGCGCTCATCTCCAACGAGGAGGTTGCCGGTTGGGTGGTCGAGTATCCGTCTCGTTTCGCAGGCTTGGCTGCGGTTGACCTCAACAGGCCGATGAAAGCGGTGCGGGAGTTGCGTCGATGCGTCGAGAAACTCGGCTTCGAGGGCCTTCGCGTCGTGCCGTGTCTATGGGAGGCGGCCCCCACTGATCGGCGTTATTTCCCGCCGTATGCGACATGCGTCGAGCTCGGCGTTCCGTTCTTCACGCAAGTCGGGCACACCGGTCCCCTCCGCCCCTCGGAGACGGGTCGGCCGATCCCCTACATCGACCAGGTCCGCTCGATTTCCCTGAGCTCGTCATCGTCGGCGGGCACATCGGAGCCCTCGAAGGTCTCGATGATCTCGGGCTCGACAGCGAAGCGCAAGAGCTGTTCCTGCACGGGAACGCGGAGCGGCTGCTCGGAGTTTAGTGCGCTGGATTCGCGCTGCTACCTTGGACGAACGAGGCCGCCGTCGCCAAGCTAGCTGCGGCAATATTTATCGAGCGGAGTCCGTCGAGTGACATCTCGAGCGCGACGCCGTCCTGATTGGTGGCCGCGAAGAGCGCCCGATCGTGATCGTCGACTACGACCTCGACTCGGCGGCGCGGTTCGAAACAGAGTGCACTTCGCGTCCGCAAGCCCTTGGTGCCTCGACGATACGTATCGAGCACATCGGCTCGACGGCAGTTCCCGGCCTGGCAGCCAAGCCGATCATCGACCTGTTCGTGACCGTCGAGGATCCCGACGACTGTGCTGCGGCCGAAGCCGCCCTGGAGTCAGTTGGCTACGAGCTGCGCGTACGAGAGCCCGGGCACCGGATGTTCCGCACACCACAGCGCGATGTCCAAGTTCACATCTGGCGAGACACGGACCTGGACGTCACGCGCCACCTTCGTTTCCGCGACCGACTTCGTCAATCGCCCGAAGATTGCCAAAGCTTACGAGCAGCTCAAGCGGCAACTGGCCACGCGCGATTGGGCCGATATGAACGAGTATGCGGAAGCCAAAGGACCACTGATCGAGGCCATCGTGGCCCGGGCCGACCCTGAACCTGTCTCGATCGCGGTGCTGCTCCTCGGAGGATTAGGAGCAGGCGGGACCGCCTCCTTCACTTATACGACGATCCGCAGACGCGACGTGGCGCAGGACGGCCCGGGCGGATTACGTGCGATCATTGGTCGGTGAGCGAAGACGACGCCAACAGCGAAG
>JALYZB010000472.1 GCA_030945945.1 Actinomycetota bacterium
ACCTACGTGACCGATTCGGTGCAGGGCCTGTTCGGACTTGCCCCGAGGCGACGCTCGGCGAGCTCGTCGAGCCCTTCGTGCCCGCAGCGGCCGCGGGCCCTGCAGCGCGCCGAGCGCAACCTGCTGGCGCCTCACGGCGACACGTCTGACCCGAGCGAATGGACCATCCGCCGGGCCGACGGCAGCACGATCTTCATCGAGGTCCAGGCCCACAACCTGCTCGCCAATCCCGACGTCGCCGGAGTGGTCACCACCGTCCGCGATGTCACCGTGCGCCGCACAATGGGGCTCAGCTGCGCCACCAGGCGCTGCACGATCCCCTCACCGGCCTGGCCAATCGGACGCTGTTCGGGATCGCGTCGCTCAGGCCCTGCAGGGGCGACGGCGCACCCTGCGTCCGAGTGGCGGTCATCTACCTCGACGTCGACGGCTTCAAGGCGGTCAATGACTCGCTCGGCCACGCGGCCGGGGACGAGCTGCTGCGCACCCTGGCGGAGCGGATGGACGAATGCCTGCGCGGGGTCGACACCGCCTCGACGGGCGTCCGATCGTCATGCAGGCGAGCCTCGGCATCGCGCATGTCATCGACGCGACGATCAGCACCGAGGAGCTGATCCGCAGCGCCGATCTGGCCATGTACAAGGCCAAGGCCAAGGCCGAGCGCCGCGGCGGGATCGCGACCTTCCACGATGACCTGCTCGAGGCGGCCCGCCGGCGGCTGGATCTGAGGACCTGCGTGAGGCGACCGACCGGGGTGAGCTGAGCCTCGTCTACCAGCCGCTGGTCAAGCTCGCCGCGACGTCCGCGGTGGTCTCAGCCGAGGCGCTGCTGCCCTGGTGCCGCGCTCCGGGGAGCTGTCTGAGGACGATCACGCAGAGGCGGTCGCGGCGGCGCTCGCCGCGCACGGTATCGCTGCGCACCGGCCCACTCTGAAGCCGACCGAATCCGAGTTCCTCGATGACGGCGACGCCGTGGCGCGCCTGGAGGCGCTGACCGCTCTCGGGTTCGGCCTGGCGATCGATGACTTCGGCACGGCCAATCCTCGCTGGCGCGCCTGCAGCGCCTCCAGGTCACCCAGGTCAAGCTCGACCGCAGCCTTCTCGCCGCGATCGACGAGCACCCGCAGAACGCGATTTTCGTGCGCTCGAGGATCGAGCTCGGGCAGGCGCTGGGCCTGCAGATGGTCGCCGAGGCATCGAACGCGACACGCAGCTGATGCGCCCGCGCGAGGGGCCCCGAGCGGCGGTCCCAGGCGCCGGGCGCCCTGGGCCAGGGCTATTTCTTCGGTCACCCGCAGGACGCCGAGGCGATCGCGGCCCTGCTGGCTCAGAATCCGGCGGCGGCGGAGATCGCCGCGTATGCGGCAGCCGGATCATCGGACCCGAACACCGCTGAGCCGGTGACCAGCAGGCCGGCCCCCGCACCCGCCACCGCGCCCGCAGTCTTGGCGTTGACGCCCCCGTCGACCTCGAGCGCGACCCGGTCGGGCAGCGCCGCCCGCATCCGGGCCAGCTTGTCGACTGAGCCGGGGATGAACGACTGCCCGCCCCAGCCGGGGTTGACGCTCATGCAGAGCGCGAGGTCCAACGTGTCGATCGCCACCGGGTCAAGCGCCGACATCGACGTGCCCGGACACAGGGCGACGCCGGCGGTCGCGCCCGCCTCGCGGATCGCGTCCAGCGTGTAGTGAAGATGGGCGGTGGCTTCGACGTGAACGGTGATGCTGTCGGCCCCGGCCGCGGCGATGTCGTGCACGTGGCGCTCGGGTCGATCGACCATCATGTGGACGTCGAGAATCGCCCCGGCGTCGTGGACACGATCGGCGAGTGCGGCCACGATCACCGCGCCGAAGCTGATCGTCGGCACGAAGTGGCCGTCCATCACGTCCACGTGGACGACCCGCGCGCCGGCGTCGAGCACCGCGCAGACCTGGTCACCGAGGCGGGCAAAGTCGGCCGAGAGGATCGACGGGGCGACGTGGCATCCGCGCAGCACGGCGCCGCGGTCGCTCATCAGACCGCTTGGAGCATGGTGGCCTGGCAGTGGTTGCAGGACACGATCGCGGTGCTCGACATGCGCACGATCGTCGAATGCTCACCGCAGTTGGGGCACACCGAGACGAGCTCGTAGCGCTTGAGGCAGTACACGCACCGGTAGCGGCCCGGCACGGCGGTCGGACGCAGCCACGGCTCCCGGCAACCGGGGCACTCGGGACCCAGCCTGGTCTCCGGTGACGATTCGCTCACCAAACACAGGCTACCGGGAGCCCGGACCGATACGCGAGCGCAGTCAGGCCCGCCGCAGGCGGGCGATGAAGAAGCCGTCGGTCCCGTCACGGTGAGGCAGCGTCTGGCGGTAGGGGCGCCCGTCGCCGACCGGCTCGGCGTGAAAATCCGGCGCGCCGGCGAGGAAGGCGTCGATCACCGCCTCGCTCTCGGCCCGGGAGATCGTGCACACCGAATAGACCAGTACGCCGCCGGGCGCGACGGCACCGGACCCGGCGCGCAGGATCCAAGCCTGGAGAAGCGACAGCTCGGCGATCCGCTCCGGGCTCGTGCGCCAGCGCAGATCCGGCCGGGACTGCAGGGTGCCCAGGCCGCTGCACGGCGGGTCCACGAGGACGGCGTCCCAGCGGGCCTCGGGCGGCCAGGTGCCGGCATCAGCGGCGTGGACCTGCGCCCATCCGGCGCCCATCCGCTCGAGCGTCTGCGCCAGGCCCCGTGCGCGCCCGGGATTGCGTTCCACCGCGATCAGCTCCCCGGTGGCGCCCATCAGTGCCGCCAGATGGGTCGCCTTGGCTCCGGGGGCCGCGCACAGATCCAGGACCCGCTGCCCGGACTCGGGCGCCAGTGCCCGTGCGGGCAGCATCGATCCGCGGGACTGGGCCATGATCGCCCCGGCGCTCCACAATCGCGATCCGTGCACGTCGAACGGCCCCTCGAGCACGAGCGCCTCGGGCAGTTCGGGCACGGCGTGGGCCGCCACCGGCAGCTGTGCGCGCACCTGCGCCGGATCTGAGCGCAGGGTGTTGACGCGCAGCGATGACTCGGCCGGGGCGTTGATCGCGGCCAGCATCGCCCGGGCCTCGCCGGCCCCGCGCTCTGAGAACCACAGCTCGGCGAGCCATGGCGGCACCGAGTGCAGCACCGCGGCGTCGGCCGGGGTGGCGTCATCGAGGCCGGCGAGCAGCCCGCGGCCCTCCCGCGTCGCACGGCGCAGGACCGCGTTGACCAGGCCCGCGGCGCCGGACCCGCTGGTCTTGGCCAGCTCGACTGACTCGTGCACGGCGGCGTGCTCGGCGATCCCGTCCAGGAACAGGATCTGCTGCAGCCCCAGGCGCAGCGCGGCGAGCACGGCCGCGTCCAGGCGTTCGAGCGGGCGGCTGGAGAGGGCGGTGATCACGTGGTCCAGGGTTCCGCGGCGCTGGACGGTGCCGTAGACGAGCGTCATCGCCAGCGCGCGGTCGCGCGGATCAAGATCAGCGGCCTCGGCGGTCAGCGCCCGGTCGGCGTAGGCGTCGTGCTCGAACACGCGCCGCAGCACCGCGAACGCGCACGCCCGGGCGGGCGCGACGTCCATCAGGATCGCCGGCCGCGCAGGAAGTCGGCCCCGGGCATGGCGCGGCGCCCGGCGGGCTGGACCGAGACGAGCTCAAGGCCCCCGTCGCCACAGCCAAGCACCGGCAGCTGCCCGGCAAACGAGATCTCGCCCGGACCCGGGCCGGGTGTGCCGGTCGCCTGCGCCTCCCACACCCCGAGCCGCTCGTCGGCTCCGAGCAACACCGCAGCCCCGATGTGCGGGGTCAGCGCCCGTACGCGCAGGGCGAGCTCACCGGCCGAGCGGGTGGGGTCGAGCAGCCGGTCCTCGGCGGAGATCTTCTCCGCGTAGGTGACCCCGGCCTCGTCCTGTTCGGCGCACGCTGGTCGCTCATCGAGCGCGCGGACGAGCAGCTCGCCCCCAAGGCGCTCCAGGCGCGCGGCGAGGCTGCCGTAGGTGTCCTGGGGTTCAATCGCCAGCTCGGCCTGCAGGCAGACCGGCCCGCTGTCCAGGCCGGCAGTGAGGCGCATGATCGAGATCCCGGTCCGGGTGTCGCCGGCCATGATCGCCCGCTCGAGCGGCGCGGCACCACGCCAGCGGGGCAGCAGCGACGGGTGGACGTTGAGCAGCTCGTGGTCGGAGAGCAGCGGCTCGCGGATCAGGGCCCCAAACGCGCAGACGCACACCGCGTCGGGCGCGGCGGCGGCGATCTGCGCCCGCGCGGCCTCGTCGTTGACATTGTCGGGCTGGGCGAGCTCCAGGCCGAGCTCACGCGCGGTGTCGGCAACCGGCGGGGCGGCCAGGCGCCGGCCGCGGCCCCGGGGGCGATCAGGGCGGGTCACCACGAGCGCGGGCCGGTGGCGGGACCCCGCCAGCGCGCGAAGAATGGCCGCCGCGAACGCGGAGGTGCCCAGGTAGACGGTGCGCATCGGGGGCGGCCGGCCGCGATCAGTCCGGCAGCGCTTCGCGCATGGCCCGCATGGCCTCCTTGCGCTGCCCGCGTGAGATCCGGTCGAACACGAGCTTGCCGTCGAGGTGATCCATCTCGTGCTGAATGACCCGGGCCTCCAGGCCCGAGGCCTCGATCGTGATCGGCTTGCCGGACTCGTCCCGGGCGCGGACGCGGACGAACACGGCGCGGTCCACGTCGACGTGAACGCCGGGCAGGCTCAGGCAGCCCTCCTCGAGGGTCTCCTCCTCGTCCCCGCGCCACTCGATCTCGGGATTGATCAAGGCCGCGACGGGCGCCTGCTGCTGCACGCGGTAGACGAGCACCCGGTTGAGCACACCAACCTGGTTGGCGGCGAGGCCGACACCGAGCGCGTCGATCATCAGCTCGCTCATCCGCCGGACCTCGTCGCGCAGCGCCTCGTCGAAGCGCTCGACGGTGCGGGACCTGGTCTTGAGCACGGGGTCTCCGTACTTGCGCACGTGCGCCAGGGCCGCCGAGCGCCGGGCGGCGACCTCGGGGTCGAGCTCGGGCTCGCCCTCCGCTCCCTCGTCGAGCACCTCGGCGTCGTCCAACGGCTCGAGCTCGTCTGGGTCCTGCTGGGCTTGACTGGTTCCGGGGGCCATCTCGTCCGCGCAGTTTAGAGAGCCAACGTCAGGCGCTCATTGAGGATCGACGTCGACGCTGACGTTGATACCCTTGCGGGCCGCCGCCGGGGCGAGCTCGTCGACAGCCTGCCCGGCCGCCGCGATCGCCGCCGCGCGGTCCGACGCCTTGATGACCAGCTGGCTGCGCGCGCGGCCCCGCAGGCGAAACAGCGGGGCGGGCCCGAGGACCGCGGCGCCGGGCGCCGACAGCCGTGCGGCGATCGCCCCGGCGGTCTTTCGGGCCGGTGCCTCATCGACCGCCGAGCAGACGATTCGGATCAGTGACGAGAACGGCGGATAGCTCAGGATCTCGCGGCGGCGCAGCTCGTCGGCGACGAAGCCGTCAGAGTCATGATGGACGGCGAAGCCGATCGCCCGCGCGTCGGGCGCCAGCGTCTGCACGAGCACACGGCCCCTCACCGGGCCGCGGCCGGTGCGCCCGGCGAGCTGAGTGATCAGCGCGAAGGTCCGCTCCTCGGCGCGGAAGTCCGGGAAGCGCAGCGTCTGATCGGCGTCGAGCACCACTCCGAGCGAGACGTCGGGGAAGTCATGGCCCTTGGCCACCATCTGGGTGCCGACGAGCACCCCGGCGGGCGCCAGGGCGAACTCCTGCAGGGTTCCGGCGCGGCGCTCAAGCGTCGAGGCGTCGGCGTCGAGGCGAAAGACCGGGAAGCCGTCCGCGCCCAGCGCGGTTCGCAGCTCGTGCTCGATGCGCTCGGTGCCGGCGCCGTGGCGGGCGACGGTCACCGATCCGCAGCTGTCACAGCGCTGCGGGACGGCAGCGCGATGGCCGCAGTGGTGGCAGGCCATGAAGTCGCCCTGGCGGTGCAGGACGAGGGCCACCTCGCAGTCGGGGCAGAACCAGACCTTCCCGCAGGATCGGCAGGAGAGGAAGTTCGACCAGCCCCGGCGGTTGAGCAGGACGATCGCCTTTCCGCCCGCCCGGCGCAGATCGGCCAGCGCCATCCGCGTCTCGGGATGCAGCGGCTCGCGCGCGCCGCGCATGTCGAGCACCTGCACCTGGGGCATCGGGCGGCCGTCGACCCGGCGCGGCAGCCGCAGACGGGTCATCTGGCGCATGCTCTCCGGCCGCGGGGTCGCGCTGCCGGACAGCAGCAGCGCTCCGCTGCGGCGGGCGCGCTGGGCCGCGACACCTCGCGCGTCATAGCGGGGATCGCCCTCGTGCT
>JALYZB010000492.1 GCA_030945945.1 Actinomycetota bacterium
GCCCGACGCTGCGCGAGTGCCGCACGGGGGCGGGCACGGCCGCTCGGTTTAGCCTGCGCGTCTTTCCACCGAGCTGCAGACGTGCGTGCGCCGCAGCGAGGGACGGCGCCGCCGGGACCACGTGTCCGCCGGCGGGCGGGACAGCTACGTGTGCGCGAGCGAGCGATCGGGTGGTCACGGGAGGCCCAACCCGCCGGTCGGCGTGGGTCGCAACAGGAGCGGAGCCGGTCCCAACGGCCAGCGCGATCACCGCCGCGGCCACGGCGGCCCCACCGAAAGCGCTGGCGGCAGCGGGCTCGGCGACGTGCGACAGCGTCTGGGCACCACCGACCAGATGGCGCGACCGTCCGGCTGCCCACGGCCAGCGCCACAGGGGAAGGGGCAGCAGGCCGGCGATCTTCGCGCCGATCCGCCTGCGCGTGAGCAGCGTCTCGTCGACACCGGCGAGATGAGCGACGACGCGGCAGGGCTGGCAATGGGCGAGGTGGCGCGCGAACACGCGGCGCTCCCGGATGCCCAGAGACCGGGCTGACAGAGCGCGGCCATCCTCGATCGTGGACTTGATCTGACTGCAGCGCCGTCCGCTGGCCAGCTCCTCGTACTCCTCGGTCAGCTTGCGGCGAGCGCGGAACAGGCCGCTTTCCACCATCTGCCGCGTCATCCCGGTCCGTGCGCCGATCTCGTCGTAGCTGAGGCCCTCGAACTCGCGCAGCACGAGTAGTTGGTGGTGGCTGTCAGACAAGCCGCCAAACGCATCGCGCAGGTCCCTGAGCCGCTGCTTGGTCTCGACGGCGGCCAGCGGGGTCGGCGCCCGCGAGGGCAGCACAGACGAACCAGACTCGTCATCGCCGCTGTCGAGCGAGACCTCGCGGATCCGCTGCGTGCGCCGATACTCATCGATGCAGGCGTTTTTGGCGATCTCGTAGATCCAGGGCTTGAACTGGATCGGCTGAGAACTCGACCGCAGACGCCGCAGGGCCGAGATGAAGACCTCCTGCGCCACGTCCTCCGAGCGGCCATGGTCGCGGACGCGCGCTCGGACGAAACCGGCGATCCGGCCGCTGTAGCGTGCGTAGAGTTCCTCGAAGGCGCGGTCGTCACCGTCGCGCGCGGCGTCGATCAGGTCGTGTTCGAACCGCGTCTCTGCGGACAGCGCCGTCATGCTCATACCAGTCCCATACCACCAATCTCCATGCCCTATTCAGGCCGCCCTACACGGCCTTTACTGAACTGTAGCGTTTATTTGCCATTTGTCGAGGTCGCTCGGCACGAATGTCTGCGCGGCGGGGCGCATTTCGATGATTTTCGGCCCGAACGGACTTTCCAGAGTTGTTCGTATCCGGCCCGAGCGCCATACTGACGTCACTTAGTGAACGGCAAAGGAGAGCCCCAATGGCCAATCACCTGACGCCCAGCGAACTGGCCCGCGAGGCTGGTCTTGATCGGCGCGATGTGATCGTCAAGTGCGTCGAACTGGGAGTCCCGATCTTTAACGGTCGGATCGACAAGACGCTCTTCCTGACCAGTCTGAGGGAGGACGCGGGCATGACGCTCGATCCAGAACCTCAGGCGGCGAGCGCCTGACGCTCGCGGTCACGGGCCGACCACGGGGAAGCTACTCTTGAGCTGACTGGCGCAGCAGTGTCGAGGTTGTCTGTTCGAGGATCTTCCGCCAGGCGCGGGTGGACCTTCGGCCTCGAAGTGCTGACACCTTGCGCACGCGGGTAGCCGAGATCAATCCCGTGCCGGCGCGGATGCGCGCGGTCTTCGAGCTCTGACGCCGCTCGAGGCCCGCGATGACGCTGACCGCGATGACGCTACCGCCGATCGGCGGCGGAGGCGTCGAGCTTGACGACCGTGCCCATGTCGGGGCGATTCTATGCGGAGGGCGGGCGACCCCCGCTGCTGCTGCCGTCGCCGGTCGCGGTACGTTCGCCGCCCCACCGGGTTCAATAGCAGACGATGACCGCACACCCCCGGCCGATCAGCCCACGCCGCACCGCACCGCTGGTCGTGTCCGCGCTCGCCCTCCTGTGGGCGCTGGGCGCGATCACCGGCCCGGCCGTCGCGGCGGGCGCGAGCCATCCCCGCGCCCGTGCCGCCGACCTGCTCCGCTCGAGCCTGGACCGGAGCATGCGCGCCGCCGGACCCGCGAGCGGCGCGTCCGTGGTCGACCTCACCACGGGCCAGCCCCTGTACGCCAACCGGGCCAGCGTGGGCCGGTTGCCGGCCTCGGTCCAGAAGCTCTGGACCACGTCGACCGCGCTGCTGGCCTTCGGGCCGAGCGCGCGGCTGACCACGTCGGTACTCGCTGACGGCCGGCTGGCGGGCAGCACCTTTCACGGCACGCTCTACCTGCGCGGCGGCGGGGATCCGAGCTTCGGATCGGCCGGCTTTAATCGGGTCAACTACGGGACCGGTGCCACCGTCCAGGCGCTCGTCTCGGGCGTGGTTGGCACGCTGGGGCTGCGATCGCTGGACGGATCGATCGTCGCCGACGAGTCGCAGTTCGATGACCGCCGGGGCACTCCGGCCACGGGCTACCGCGCCAACCCCGAGGTCGAGGGGTCGCTGTCGGCGTTGGTCTTCAACCGTGATTGGGCCGACCCCTACGGACAGACCCTGTTTCCCCATCCCGCGCTGCAGGCGGGGCTGCAGTTCGCGGCCGCGCTGCGCGCCGCCGGAGTACGCCTGGGCGCCGGCACTCCGGTGCGGGCGGGGATCACGCCCGCCTCGGCCCAGCCGCTCGCCGCGGTGCCGTCGCCGGCCATCGCCGATCTCGTGCACCTCACCAACACTCCGTCGGACAACTTCTTCGCCGAGACGCTGCTCAAGGATCTCGGGGCCCGGTACGGAGCCGGCGGAACGACACCCGCCGGCGCCGCCGTCGTGCGCAGCACGATCGCCACGACGTTTCACCTGCGCCCGCGCCTGGACGACGGCTCGGGGCTGTCACGGTATGACCGCAGCTCTCCGCAGGACGTCGTCTCGCTGCTGAACCAGCAACAGGCCAACCCCGCGTTCACGAGCTCGCTGGCCCGCGCCGGCGAGACTGGAACGCTCAGGCACGAGCTGCGCGGCACCGCGGCTCAGGGACGCTGCCGCGGCAAGACCGGGACGCTGATCGATGCCTCCAACGTGGTCGGCTACTGCCGTGCCCGGGACGGGCACACCCTTGCCTACGCGTTCATGATGAACAGCATCGATCCGCTCGTCGCGCACCCGATCCAGAACGCGATGGAGCTGGCCCTCGTCGGCTACGACGGCTGAGGATCGTCGCCGGCCGCGTCGGACCTGGGCGGCTCTTCCCCGGCCAGCACCGCGCGCAGCCCCGCCTCGTCGAGCACCGGGACACCGAGCCGCTGCGCCGAGGCGAGCTTGGACCCGGCAGCGTCGCCCGCGACGAGATAACTGGTCTTGCGGGAGACCGAGCCGGTGACGCGCCCGCCCGCGCCGAGGATCATCTCCGTCGCCTGCTCGCGGGTCAGGTCCGGCAGGGAGCCGGTGAGCACCAGGGACCGGCCCGCCAGGGGACCCTCTCCCGGCGGCGGACCCGCCTCCGCAAAGCGCAGGCCCTGCGCGCGCAGATCGGCAATCAACGCCTCCATGATCGGGTCGTGCAGCTGCTCGTGGATCCGGGCCGCCATCTTGGGACCGACGCCCGGCGTCTGCTCGATCGCGTCGGGGTCGGCGGCGAGCAGGGCGTCGACGGAGCGGAACTGCGCCGCGAGGTTGCGGCCCGTCACGCCGCCCACCTCCTCGATGCCCACCGCGAACAGAACCCGGCCGAAGGGCTGCTGCGTCGAGGCCTGGATCGCGCCGACGAGCTTGGCCGCGGAGACCTCCCCGAAGCCGCTCTGCACGGCGATCTGATCCGCTCCGAGCCGATAGAAGTCCGCCGCAGTCCGCACCCAGCCGAGGTCCATGAACAGGGTGACGAGCTTCTCGCCGAGCCCGTCGATGTCCATGCCCGCGGCGAAGCTGGTCAGCAGCTGCCAGCGCCGTCCCGCGCAATCCCGGTTGGGACACCGAGTGAACACCGAGTCCTCGGGCTTGACCGTCGGCGTGTCGCACACCGGGCAGCGTGCCGGCGGCAGCGGCGCGGCGGGACGGTCCTCGCGCTCGGCGACGTGCGGGGCCGGGGAGAGCACCTGCGGGATCACGTCCCCGGCCCGGAGCACGATCACCTCCTCCCCCTCGCGGACGTCCTTGCGGGCGAGATCCTCCTCGTTGTGCAACGTCGCCATCTTGATCGTCACCCCGGCGACGAGGACGGGCTCGAGCATCGCGTACGGGTGTAGGTCCCCGAACTTCCCCGGGTTCCAGCCCACCTGCCGCAGGACGGTGACCGCGGTGGTGGGCGGGAACTTCCAGGCGATCGCCCAGCGCGGGTCCCGGCCAACGACGCCCAGCCGCCGCTGGAGCTCGAACTCGCTGACCTTGACCACGACGCCGTCGATCTCGAAGTCCAGCGACCCACGTCGCTGCTCCCAGCCCTGGCAGGTGGCGACCAGTTCGTCCTCGCTGGTCAGCTTCTTGACGTCGGGGTGGACCGGAAAGCGGTGCCCGCGGAGCCACTCCAGCGCCTCCCAGTGCGATCCCACGGTCAGCCCGTCGGTCACCCCGATCTGGTAGCACCACAGCGATAGCGGCCGGTCGGCGGCAAGCTTGGGATCGAGCTGCCGGATCGTGCCCGCGGCCGAGTTGCGCGGGTTCATGAACGTCGACAGTCCGGCCTGCGCCCGGCGCTCGTTCAGCGCGGCGAAATCGGGCAGCGACATATAGACCTCGCCACGGACCTCCAGCAGGGCCGGCGGGTCTCTCATGTCCAGACGCAGCGGCAGCGACCCGATCGTGCGCAGGTTGTGGGTGACGTCCTCGCCCACCTCGCCGTTGCCACGGGTCGCGCCCCGCTTAAAGACGCCGTCGCGATACAGCAGCGAGATCGCCAGCCCGTCGATCTTGGGCTCCGCAACGTACTGAAACGGCGGATCCGCGATTCCCTCGCGCGCGAGGTGATTGCGCATCCGCTGGATCCAGGCCCGCAGCTCCTCACCCGACCGGGCGTTGGCGAGTGACAGCATCGGCTCGGGATGGCTGACCTTGATCAGGTCGGAGACCGGCTCGCCACCGACTCGCTGGGTGGGGGAGTCCGGCGTGGCCAGTTCCGGGTGCTGGGCCTCGAGCCTGCGCAGCTCGTCGAGCAGCGCGTCGT
Organism: Actinomycetota bacterium; assembly: GCA_030945945.1. The sequence continues at coordinate 5,216 of JALYZB010000492.1, forward strand.
ACTGGTCGTCGGCGATCTCGGGATCGTCAAGGACGTAGTAGCGGTAACCGTGATGCTCGAGCTCGCGCCGGAGCTCGGCAGCTCGCTTCGCGGCCGCCTTGGGCACGCTCACGGATCCGCCACCTCGCCGACCTCCGGCGCGATCAGCCGGGCGAGATCGTGGCGGGCCAGGGCAGCGAGGCCGTCACGCGCAGTGAGGTCGAAATGCAGCGGGGTGATAGCGATCTGTCCGGCCGCGACGGCGGCGAGATCGGTGCCCTGCTCGTCTTGCTCGAAGCTCGCGTCGCCGTAGATCCGATACAGCCGCCGGCCGCCGTCCGGGTGGGCGGGATCCTCCTCCATCAGCGCGAGCTCATCGCGATAGATCCGCTTGCCCAGGCCGGCCACCGCCACCCCGCTGGGATGGGCCCCGGGCACGTTGATGTTGAGCAGGGTCGACGGCGGAAGCGGCACCGTCTCCAGCTCGTCGATCAGCCGAGCGGTGAAATCGGCGGCGACGGAGAAGTCAAAGCCGGTGCCGGACCGAAAATCGAGCTCCAGCGAGCGCGACTGCTGGGATACGGCGATCCCGGGGAGGCCGAGCACGATCGCCTCCAACGCTGCCGCGACGGTCCCCGAGTAGGTGATGTCGTCGCCGAGATTGGAGCCGTGATTGATTCCCGAGACCACGAGATCGACCGCGAACCCCTCGATCAGCCCCAGGTTGGCCAGGCGCACGCAGTCCACCGGAGTACCGTCGGTCGCATACCCGAGGCTGCCGTCATCGAACTCGACCTCGCGCACCCAGAGAGGCCGCCGGGTGGTGATCGAGCGCGCCATCGCCGACCGGTTACCGTCGGGCGCGATCACCGCGAGCTCGATGTTGGGTCGTGCG
>JALYZB010000005.1 GCA_030945945.1 Actinomycetota bacterium
CGCCTCCTCGGGCTCCATGCCCTCGGTCGGGTCGGCCTTGCCGAGGCCCTCGTCCGGGTGGGCGGGATCAGCTTCTTTGGACTCGAAGTGGGCGATGAACCGCTCCAGCGCGTCCTCGCGGCGGTCGAACACGAGATCGTCGGCGAGTTCGCGCTCGGCATCGGGGATCTCGCCGTAGGGGGTGATGTGGTTGGGGTTGACCATTGCCAGATCCAGGCCCGCCTCCACGCAGTGGTGCAGGAAGACGCTGTTGAGCACCGATCGGGCCGGGACGCCGACGCCAAAGCTGACGTTGGAGACCCCGAGCGATGTCTTGACCCCGGGCAGCTCGGCCTTGATCGCCCGGATCCCCTCGATCGTGGCCACCGCGCTCGGGCGCCATTCGGGGTCACCGGTGGTCAGGGTGAAGGTCAGGCAGTCGAAGATCAGCGCCTCGGCGTCCAGCCCGTGCTCGGCACAGCACAGCCCATGGATCCGCTGAGCGACCTCGAGCTTTCGCTGGGCGGTCTTGGCCATCCCGACCTCATCGATGGTCAGGGCGATCAGCGCGGCGCCGTGGGCACGAGCGAGCGGGACGACGCGGTCGAGCTTGTCGCGTCCGGCCTCGAGGTTGACCGAGTTGACGATCGCCCGGCCGGGGATCGCCTCCAGGGCCGCCTCGATCACCTCGGGCTCGGTGGAGTCGACCTGGATCGGCGCCGGTTGGGTGAGCGAGATCCGCTTGACCACCTCGGCCATCTGGTCGCCTTCGTCCTGGCGCTCGGTCAGGGCCACGCAGATGTCCAGCACGTGGGCGCCACCGGTGACCTGATCCTCGGCGACGATCAGCAGACCGTCGTAGTCATCGGCGAGCAGCATCTCCTTGGCTTTGCGGGAGCCCTGCGAGTTGACCCGCTCGCCGACGATCGTCGGACTCGGCTCCTGAGCCAGCGCGGTGGCGGCGATCATTGAGCTGACGTGGGCCGGACGACGGGCGGGCCGCGGCCGCGGCGTCGCGGCCTTCACGCGCTCGGCGATCGCGCGGATGTGATCCGGGGTCGTCCCGCAGCAGCCGCCGACGATCGAGACGCCGTAGCGGTCGACGAACTCGCCCAGCGTGGCGGCCAGCGGCTCGGGCTTCGCGGGAAAGATGGTCTCGCCGTCAGGGCCCTGCAGCGGCAGTCCGGCATTGGGGATGCAGTGCACCGGGACCGAGCTGGTCTCGCCCAGGAAGCGGATCGCGTCGCGCATGTCCTCAGGGCCGGTCGAGCAGTTGAGCCCGATGACGTCGACCTCGAGACCCTCGAGGGTGGCCAGCACGGCGCTGATGTCAGTGCCGAGCAGCATCTTGCCGCCGTTGGGCAGCAGCGACACGCTGCACTGGATCGGTACCCGGCGGTCCCGCTGCTTGGCCGCCTCGCGGGCACCGAAGATCGCCGCCTTGACCTCGAGGATGTCCTGCGCGGTCTCGATCATGATCAGGTCGGCGCCGCCCTCGATCAGGCCGTTGGCCTGTTCGGTGAAGACGGTGACCAGCTCGCGGAAGCTGATCTGGCCGAGCGTGGGGTCGTCGCTGGCAGGCAGAAAACCGGTGGGGCCGATCGAGCCGGCCACGAACCCGCGCTCGCCGGCGGCGCGCCGGGCGATCTGGGCGGCCTTCAGGTTGATCTCGTGCGTGTGGTCCTCCAGGCCCCACTCCGACAGCTTCAGCCGGGAGCCCTGGAAGGTGTCGGTCTCCAGCACCTCGGCGCCCGCGTCGAGCATTGCGGTGTGGAGGTCCTCGATCACATCGGGCCGGTTGAGGATCAGCGCCTCGTGGCAACGGCCGGGCAGGCGATAGTCGTTCTCGAGGCTGAGGTCGAACTGCTCCAGCGTCGCGCCCATGCCGCCGTCGAAGACGACTGTGCGCTCGTGCACCGCGGTGAGGTAGTCACGCATCCGGCGGATGGTAGCTCAACCTTGACAAGATCGTGGCAAGGTTGGCCTGGAGGGCGCCGGCACGGCGAGCCGACGAACCTGCTCAGCGAGCGGTCCAGCCCTGGTCCATGGTCACCGGGACGCCGGTGAAGGCACGCCCCTCGGGCCCGGCCAGGAAGGCCACGACCCCGGCCACTTCGGCGGGCTCGATCAGGGATTTGACCGCGTGGGGGGCGAGGATCACGGACTCGAGCACCTCGTCCTCGGGGAGGTCGTGCACCTGGGCCTGATCGGCGATCTGCTTCTCCACCAAGGGCGTGCGCACATAGCCCGGGCAGACGGCGGTCGCGGTGATGCCGTGCTCGGCCCCCTCCAGGGCGAGCGCCTTGACGAGCCCGAGGACACCGTGCTTGGCCGCCACGTACGCGGTCTTGTAGGGCGAGGCGACGAGTGCGTGCGCGGAGGCGATGACCACGAATCGGCCCGTGCCGGCCGCGCGCAGCGCTGGCCAGGCGTGCTTGGCGAGCACGAAGGGACTGGTCAGCAGCAGCGCGATGATCGTGTCCCACCGCTCGCCGGGGAAGTCCTCGATCGGCGCGACGTGCTGGACGCCGGCGTTGGGGACGACAAGGTCCAGCCGGCCGAAGCGCTCGGTTGCGGCGCGGACGGCGGCGACGTTGGCCGACGGGTCGGTGAGATCGGCGCGGTGAGGGACCCCGGGACCATCCCGATCAGGCTCGAGATCGACCGCCATCACGTCATAGCCGTCGGCCGACAGCCGCTCGCTCACCGCGCGGCCGATCCCGCTGGCTGCGCCCGTGACCAGCGCCGCGCGTCGCTTGCTTACGCCGGATCCACTCATCCGCCTGAGGCTACGCGAACGCTCGCGTGGACGGATAGCCGGTGTGGAGACCGTGCTCTAAAGTTGCGGCGCGTCGGCCGCGGGTAGCCCTCCCCGCCTCGCCCGCGCCCCCGCGACAACGATGACCGGCGGTGCCCGTCCGCTGCCCTGAGGCGTAGGCTTAATCGCAACGGGGTAAAGGACCGGTGTGCAGCGCGACGGGAACACGATGACGGTCACGTATCCGGCGAACCCGGCGTCTGTCGCGGCCGCCCGTCACGCGCTGACCGCCTTCGCCGCCGGGACCGGCGCCGATCACCGCCAGGTCGAGGCCGTTCGCCTCGCCGTGTCCGAGGCGATGACCAACGCGGTGCTGCACGCCTACCGCGACCATGCCGGCGAGGTCCACGTGACGGCGGCGCTGGTCTGCGACGAGCTCTGGGTGCTCGTCGGGGATGACGGCTGCGGCCTGGAGCGGCGGACCGACCGCCCCGGTCTCGGTCTCGGCCTCGCGCTCATCTCCCAGGTCAGCGACGAGCTGGCCGTCGTGCCCCGAGCCGGGGGTGGCACCGAGGTGAGGATGCGCTTTTCGCTCGTCCACGCCGAGAGCACGCCGGCCGTGCCCCGGTTGGCGTCGGCCGGGGGCATTGCCCCCGAGATGCGCGGCGGTGTCGCTGGACGCCCTCCGAGCAGCGCGTCGGCCGGGTGGACCGTCATGCCCGGCGCCCTGCCTGATCCGACGCCCGGCCTGCTCCAGCGGCCCGCCTGATCCGGCAGCCCGACTCGCCGACATCAGGACCGACGCGGTCAGTCCCGGGGATCTTCCCGGGCCGCGAGCTTGCCGGCCTCATCGAGCTTCTCGACGACCAGGCGACCCTCCCGGCGCTCGACGACCCGTTCCAACTCTGGGACCTGGTGCCCGTCGATCATCACGAAGCGCCGCGGATGGGCGCGGACCTCCTCGTACTCGGCCAGGGTCAGCTCGAGCAGCAGGTTGCAGCCCAGCCGCGCGCATTCGCAGCGAAAGTGCACCGGCGCGGACTGTTCTCCGGGCCACTGACCGCGCTGGATCCCCTCGTTGACCTCGCGGAACACCGCTTCGTTGGAGGCCAGCCGCCGCTGCAGCTCGTTATCCATGCCGGTCCACCTCGGTCGCACCCCCGGCCGCCGACGTGTACAGCGCCGCGATCGTGGCGGCCTGTCCGACCGCGTCGGTGCGGCCGAGTCGCGGCTCGCGCTCGCCTCTGACCGCGGCGGCCACGTCCTCGGCCTCCAGACGGTAGGAGTCGGCCCGGGGCACGGCGATCGTCTGGACACCCTCATCGGTGTGCAGCTCGATCCCCGGCGTGGCGCAGTGCCAGGGATCGGCCACGATCAGCGACCCCGTCTCCCCGACGACCTCCAGGGCGGACCGAGGTGCGAACACGAACCCGGCGTCGAAGTGTGCGGTGACGTCGTCGGCGAGGGCCAGCGTGCCGACGAAGGCGACGTCGACCCCATCGCCGCCGATCACCTGCTGCCCGGTCACCCGCTCGGGCTCGCCGGCCAGCAGGCGCACGGCGTTGACGCAGTAGCAGCCGACGTCCATCAGCGCACCACCCTCAAGCGCGGCGCGCATGCGCACGTCATCGCTGAGGCTCAGTGCGAAGCCGAACGCGGCCCGGATCAGCCTCAGCCGCCCGACGGCGCCGTCCGCGACCAGGCCCACGAGGCGCTCGGTCTGCGGATTGTGGCGGTACATGAACGCCTCGGACAGGATCAGGTCCTGCTGCTGGGCGAGATCGAACGCGGCCACGACGTCGGTCCGGCGGCGCGACAGGGGCTTCTCGCAGAGCACGTGCTTGCCGGCCTGCAGCGCGCGCCGGCTCCAGTCCAGGTGCAGCGCGTTGGGCAAGGAGATGTAGACCGCGTCGACCTCGGGATCGGCGAGCAGTGCCTCGTAGCTGCCGTGAGCACGCTCGATCCCGTGCTCGTCGGCGTAGCTGCGGGCGCGCGCGGCGTCGCGGCTGGCCACCGAGGTGACGCTGACCTGGTCAGATCCGGCGCAGCCGGCGATGAACTTGTCGTTGATCCGCGCGGTCGAGAGGATTCCCCAGCGCAGAGTCATCGACTGGGTACCGTTCGACCTCGCTGGGGGAGAATATCGCCCATCATGCTGCGCTCGAGGGTACTAGGGGCTGACGGGATGCCTGGTGGCTGAGCCGGTGACGGTGTTCGCGCCGGGCCGGGTCAACCTGATCGGCGAGCACACCGACTACAACCGGGGCCTCGCGCTTCCGTTCGCGATCAGCGAGGGCGTGACCGTGACCGCGCAGCCGGGCCGGCGGGGGATCATCGACATCGTGGCCGCCGATCTTGACGGCCATGACACGTTCGCGCTCGATGCGCCCCGGCCGGCCCGCGGCTGGCGGGCGTTCGCGCGCGGCGCTGCCGCCGAGCTGCAGGCCGCCGGTGCTCGCCTGACCGGCGCGCGGCTGCGGATCGCGGGCACGGTGCCGCGGGGCTCGGGACTGTCCTCGTCGGCCGCGCTGGAGGTGGCCCTGTGTCTCGCGCTGCTCTGGATCGCCGACGCCGACGTGCCCGACGCGGTGACCCTGGCCAAGATCTGCTCGCGGGTCGAGAACGACTGGGTCGGAGCCCAGACCGGGCTGCTGGATCAGATCTCGTCGCTGTGCGGCGAGCGCGACCGGGCGCTGGAGATCGACTTCGACACGCTGCAGGTGACGCCGGTCCCGCTGGCCCTCGGCGACCACACGCTGGTCACCCTGGACTCCGGGGAGCATCACGCCAACGCCGGCCGAGGGGACGGAGTGCAGGGCGGCTACAACCAGCGCCGCTCCGAGTGCGCGCGGGCCTGCGCCGAGCTCGGGATCGACAGTCTGCGCGAGGCGAGCCTGGACGACGCTGACCAGCTCCCGGACCCGCTGGCGGCACGGGTCCGCCACATCGTCTCCGAGAACGAGCGGGTGCGGGCGACCGTGGCGGCGCTGGCCGCCGGGGATCTGGCGCGGGTGGGGGAGCTCCTGAACGCCTCGCACGCCAGTCTGCGCGACGACTTCGCGATCTCGACCCCGGCCGTGGACGCCACGGTCGAGCGTCTGCGTGGCGCCGGGGCGATCGGCGCCCGGATCGTCGGGGGCGGTTTCGGTGGCCACGTGCTCGGCCTGCTGCCCGGAGGCGCGGTTGCCCCGGAGGGTGCCATGGTGGTGACCCCGGGCCCCGGCGCTCACCGCATTTCGTAGCCCGCGGTCAGCTCACCGCGGGCCGGCGGCCTGCGTCGCGCGGCGCAGGATACCGGCCCGCCGCTGGCCAGCTTCGTGGCGCGACAAGCACTGCGAGCGTAAAGCCGGCCCCGGCGCGTCCTGCGGCCAGGGCTGACCCGCGCGCCGGCGCCGCCCGCCCAGGCGGGTTACCAGCGGTCGTGGACGTGCTCGCGGATCAGGCGGTCATAGACGTCGCGCACGCCGGCCAGCTGCTCGTCGCGCAGCGGGGCAAGCTCGGCGGCGGACACGTTCTGGGTCGCCTGCTCGGGCTTGCGCGCGCCGGGGATGACCGTGCTGACCCCCGGCTGGTCAATGACCCAGCGCAGCGCGAACTGGGCCAGCGTGGTGCCGGGATCCACGAGCGCGCGGAGTTGATCGACGGCGGCCAGCCCGACCTCGAAGGGCACACCGGCGAACGTTTCACCGACGTCAAAGGCCTCGCCGCGGCGGTTGTAGTTGCGGTGGTCCTCGGCGCCGAACCGCGTGGAGGTGTCGTAGCGGCCGGTGAGCAGCCCGGAGGCCAGCGGCACGCGAACGATGATCCCGACCCCGGCCTTCAGGGCAGCGGGCAGCACCCGCTCCAGCGGCTTGAGCCGGAAGCAGTTGAGGATGATCTGCACGCTGGCCACGTGGGGGCGGCCGATCGCCGCCAGCGCCTGGGCGCAGGTCTCCACCGACACGCCGTAATGGGCAACCAGCCCGTCACCGACCATGGCGTCCAGCGCAGCGAAGGTGGCGTCGTCCTCGTAGACCCCGTCGGGAGGACAGTGCAGCTGCACGAGCGGAAGCGGGGTCAGCCCGAGGTTCTCGCGCGAGCGCTCGTTCCAGGCCCGGAGGTTCTCAGCGGTGTAGTTCTCGGCTCGCTGGTCGACACGACGTCCCATCTTGGTGGCGACGAGGACCTCGGGATGGCGCTGGCGCAACTCGGCGCAGAATCGCTCGCTGCGGCCGTCCCCGTAGACGTCGGCGGTGTCGAAGAAGGTCACGCCGGCGCTATGGGCCGCCTCGAGCGTGTCTCGCGCGGCATCGGGATCGACGTCACCCCAGTCGGCGCCGAGCTGCCAGGTGCCCACGCCGATGACGCTGACGGCATGGTCGAGGCGGGGGATGTCTCGAGCCTCCATGCCGGCATCCTTGCACGTTGGTTGGCGTGTCGGTTGGCACGCCGCATGCCACCGGCGTGTGCGACCGCGGCTGCGTCCAGGACGTCGTCACAATGGGGGCCATGAACGACGATGGCCGCCGGGCCGCGGCGGAGAAAATGCGCGCCGCGGGCGCCCATCCGGAGGCGATCCGGGCCTTTGCGGGCGCCTACGACCGGCTGGTCTCCGGCCACGAGGCGACGCTGCCCACCGCCGCGCTCCAGGCTGCCGGGGATGCCCCCGCGTTGGACGATCTGCCCGAGGCCGACCCCGCCCAGGCGCTCGCCGACGTCGCCGTGATCAAGCTCAACGGGGGCCTGGCCACGAGCATGGGGCTGCAGGAGCCCAAGTCACTGGTCCAGGCGCGCGAGGGCCGGTCGTTTCTGGAGATCATCGTCGGCCAGACGCTGGCGCTGCGCGAGCTTCACGGCCTGCGGCTGCCGCTCGTGCTGATGAACAGCGAGGCGACCCGCGAGGCCACCAGCCAGGCGCTGTGCGCCTTCCCGGCGATCGCGGCCGAGGGAATCGCGCCCGACTTCATGCAGAGCATGATCCCCAAGCTCGACGCCGAGACGCTGGCTCCGGTCAGCTGGCCGGCGGCGTCCGCGCTGGAGTGGTGCCCGCCCGGGCACGGTGACGTGTACGGCGCGCTGCGCCGCTCGGGGATGCTGACCGCCCTTCTGCAGCAGGGCTTTCGCTACGCGATGATCTCCAACGCCGACAATCTCGGATCCCGTCTGGAGGCGCGGATCGCGGCCCATCTGCGGCGGGAGCAGATCCCGTTCCTGATGGAGGTCGTGCCGGGCACCGAGGCCGACCGCAAGGGCGGCCACATCGCGCGCCGGCGCTCCAACGGCCAGCTCGTGCTGCGCGAGACCGCCCAGACCCCGCCCGAGGACGAGGACTCCTTCCGCGACTACCGGCGCTGGCGCTACTACAACACCAACAACCTGTGGGTCGACCTCGAGGTCCTGGCCGGCACCCTGCAACGGTCCGATGGCGTGCTCGAGCTGCCGCTGATCGTCAACCGCAAGACCGTCGACCCTCGCGATTCGGACTCGACCCCGGTGATCCAGCTCGAGAGCGCGATGGGCGCGGCGATCGAGAGCTTCCCCGGAGCCAGCCTGCTGCTCGTGCCCCGCACGCGCTTCGTGCCGGTCAAGACGACCGACGACCTGCTCGTCCTGCGCTCCGACGTGTACACGCTCGGGCCCGGCTCGGAGGTCGACCCGCTCCCCGAGCGTGCCCTGAAGCTGCCCTATGTGGCTCTTGACGCCCGCTACTACAAGCTGCTGGACCGGTTCGAGGCCCGTTTCCCGGACGGGCCGCCGTCCCTGCGCGACGCGCAGCGGCTCGTCGTGCAGGGCGACGTCACGTTCGGCGCGGACATCGTCGTGCGCGGCGCGGTGACGCTGCACGAGGACGTTCCCAGGACGCTTGAGCCGGGCACGGTGCTGGAGTCCGGGTGAGCCGGGACCCGGAGGTCCGCGATGGGACCGCGCCGACCGGCGGCAGCGAGCCGATCAGGATCGTGATCAGTGATGAGCACGAGATGGTCCGGGCCGGTCTGTGCCTGCTGCTCGCGCGCGAGCCGGACCTGACCGTCACCTTCGACGTGCCCGATGCCGCTGCCGCCGCGGGCGTGCTCGCCGCCCACCACGTCGATGTGCTCGTGTTCGACGTCGGGCTGCCCGGCTCGGCAAGCCTGGCGGTCGTTCCCGCGCTGCGCGAGTCCCACCCCGGCACGGCGATCGTGGCGGTCGCCCTGCAGAGCGACCCGAAGCTCGCTCGGGAGGCGCTGGGCCTCGGCGTCAGCGCCTTCGTGGTCAAGTCCGCGCCGGCGCAAGAGCTGATCGGGGCGATCCGGCTGGCGGCCGCCGGCCGTACCTC
>JALYZB010000025.1 GCA_030945945.1 Actinomycetota bacterium
CGCCGGTGAGCTTGTAGGCGATCCGGGCAGCGAACACCACCCCCGCCAGGGAGATCGCCGCCGAAGTGAACATCCACAGGCGCATCTCGTAGTGACCGGCGAACGCGAACGCGGTCGTGAACAGGTAGGGCAGCGGCTTCCACGACGGCGCGGCGTTGGTGTCGAGGTTGCCGGCGCGGGTCTGGTGACCCCACGACAGCCAGCCGTAGGGATCGAAGCCGGGCCGTGTGCCCGCCCACAGCACCAGGACGATCGACGCCACCAGGATTCCGAACGCCGTCGTCCACCACGGGTGGCGGCGTACGAACTGGCGCAAGGTCCATGGCTCGGCACCGGGCGCCGCACCGGCGCCCTTGCGCGACCACGGCTCGGGCGGCGCCGCTGGCGTGTCTAGCGTGCTCTCGGACACGAGGAGGCGCCGACCGTAGCACGGCGCGCCGCGCACCCCGATGCCCGCGATGGGCGAGGTGCCCCGGGCCACACACAATGCGCCCCAGACCGAAGATCGGCTCCTCACCCAACCCGCCGGTAGCGGATGTGCGTGGCGAGCGGAGAGTGGAGCACCTCGACCGGCTCGAACCCGAGGGACTCGACTCCGTCGAAGATCCGCTCGCCGGACCCGAGCAGGACGGGGGTCACGTCGAGCGTGAGTTCGTCGATCACTCCGGCGGCGAGCGCCTGACGAACGGTCGAGGCGCCGCCCGCGATGTCGATGCCATCCTCGCCGGCCGTCTCACGCGCTTGCGCGTAGGCGGCCTCGAAGCCCTGGGTGACGAAGTGAAAGCTCGTGCCGCCCTCCATCTCGATCGGCTCGCGGGCGTGGTGGGTGAGCACGAACACCGGCGCGTGGTAGGGCGGCTCGGAGCCCCACCATCCATCCCAATCCTCATCCCACTCGCCGCGGATCGGCCCGAACATGTTGCGGCCCATGACGTAGGCCCCGCGCGGTCGCATGAGCCAGTCCTGTGCCGTCGCGTCGCCGTCGTTGGCGCGCTCGTCGCCGAGGTGCCAGCTATGGACCTCCCGGCCGCGCTTCCCCAGCGGATTCTCCCGGCTCTGGTCCGGCCCGGCGGCGAAGCCGTCGAGCGAGATCGACATGTGGCAGGTGGTGTCCGACATCGGCGTCCTCCAAGTAATTGCGGTGTGCAAGCGCCGGCACCGTATCGTACGGGAAAGGTGCTGGCAAGCTGCAAGTACCATCTACGTCATGGCGACGCGTCCGGCTGGCGAACCTCGCTCGGGCTGCCCGATCAACGCGGCAGTAGAGGTGATCGGCGATCACTGGTCACTGCTCGTCCTGCGAGACATCATGTTCGGCAACCGGCGGCATTTCCGTGTCCTCCAGGCGTGCTCGGAGGAGGGGATCGCCTCGAACATCCTTGCCGACCGTCTGCGACGGCTCGTTTCGGCCGGGCTGCTCACGCGAGCCGATGCGGGTCGCGGGCGCCGCGTGACCTACAGCCTCACCGAAGCGGCGATCGAGCTGGTCCCCGTGATGGCCGCGCTCGGCGAGTGGGGCCTGCGCAACCGCCCGGGCACCCCGACGCTCCGCGTGCGAGCAGAACTACTGGCCGATGGCGGACCCGCGCTCTGGAACGACTTCATGGCCGACCTGCGTACCGAGCACCTCGGGGTGCCCCCGCCGTCGGGCGCTGGTCCGAGCGCGACCGAGCGCCTGGCCGCCGCCTACGCCGAGGCCGTCGCCCGCGAGGAGGGCTGAAGCGATCCCCGGCTCATACCGGCCCGCGATCGGGGACTTAGGACTGCGGCACCACCCGGGGGCCGAGCATGGAGCAAGGCACGTTCGTCGCCGAGACGCAAGGCAACAGCACGGGCCGTCGGCCTCGACGCTCGCGATCGGCCCAGGAGAGCGCGCCGCCCGCCGGGGGCGTTCACGATCGCGTTGGTCCTCCAGCCCAGACGGAGCGGACGAGTCCAATGGCGGCGACGACGCGATCGTGTTGATTGGGCTTGGTGCCCTGACGGAACCCTTGAGAGCGACCTCGCGGCGCTGTCGTAGGCTCTCCTGACGAGCGACCGATTGCTTGGGGAGAGTTGAAGTAGTGCTGAGGATCGATTCGCTTGCGTGTGGCCTTGAGACGAGGAAGGTGCCGGCCGTAGTAGGCCTGCTGCCATCCCTGTAGTGATGGGTCGATGTAGTTCTGGTAGGCCATCCCTGAGACGTGGGGGCGCATCTGCGCGGCGTGGTCGATCCATTGCGCGGTTGCGCCTGCGCCGTAGTACTGGATGCAGAACAAGGGGTCCCGGTGAAGAAACGCGGTCGCGTCAGCGGCGATCCGGTTGATAGCTCCGCCGTAGGCGTCGCACAGCAGCGATCCGGAGCCGGGGTGCGCCGCGGCCGTCATCAACGCCTGGCGGCCGGCGGCAGACAATGGTGTGGTGACGTAGTCTGACTTCGCGTTGAACGCCTCGCGTGGCAGCGTCCCGCGCGCGCTTGTCCCGACGGTGTGGCACGCCCCCGCACCGATGTCCGCGCATCCCGCGAGCAGAAGCTGCAGCGACAGATAGGGCCTCTGGAGATTTGCTGTCAGCCGGGCGCCAGGGACAGCGAGAAGGCTCCTGAGCATATCTGGCACGGTCGCCGCCGGCCCGAGGAACTGGCCATTGGCCGTGATCGACGGCGCGGTCCCGGAATTGAGGTGCAGGATGGAGGTGACCTCGTCGCGAGCGTGCGGCGCCCACAGTTATTCTGCACGTCGGGAGAGCAGCAGCGGGATCGCGCCTCCCGATCAATTGACGTTGCAGGCGCGGGAAAGCTGGACTGTTTATGAGAGGAGTTGGCTGATCGCCGAGGCGGCGCCCTCGAGGCGGTCGTCGCCCCAGAAGATTTGACCTGAGACAAGGACGGTAGGAACCCCGACGGCGCCGGCCGTGATCGCCGCGTCGGTGGCCTCGGTCAGCTGGTGCTTGATGTCCTCGGCGGTGACCCCGTGCGTAACTGTGTCGAGGTCAAGGCCGACTTCGTCAGCAACGGCAAGCACGTCATCCAAGTTCGTGAGCCCCACGCCGGTCACGAAGTTGCGTGCGAATGCCGCGCGGGTGAAGTCCCGCAGCCGACCCTCGTTCATTGCGATGATCGCGGCCCTGAGACAGGTTAGGCCGTAGCTCTCGATCGGCCATCCCGGCGGCCAGCGCATCCCCGGTAATCCGTAGGCTTGCGCTCGCCGTTCGCATTCGGCCATCCCGATCCGCCGTTCGCGCTCATCAAAGGACCAAGGCCTGCGGTTGTGCGCGCGGAGCATGAACGCCAAGGCGATTGGCTGCCAGCGCGGTTTGAATGCGAGAACGTTGTCGACGCGAGCGGAGGCAAGATAGGCATAGGGCGAGTTGAAGTCATAGAGAAAGACAGGTTGCTCCCGCGCACTCATCACGAGGAGGCCCCTGTTGACAAGTCGGTCGACGGCCGATCGTTCGGGGGTGGCTGAGGTGGTGTGCCGCTTGAGAGGCCGCTACCTGAATGTGTGGTGCTCCGGTTTGGCGTTTGAGGGGAGTTGCGTGCGCGGTGGCGTCTGGCTTTGGCGGTGTTGCCGCAGCCGGTCATCGAGCACCAGCGTCGGCTGGCGGCGCGCGAGGCGTCATAGAACCGAGCGCTGCAGGTGTCTGACGCGCAGACGCGCAGGCGGCCGCGCTCATCGGTGCCGAGCAGGATCGCAGCGTCCAGAGCGATCTGCGCGAGCGCGTGCTCGACCGGGTCGGTCGGTGGCGTCGCCGTCAGCACCACGCAGCCCCCCGGGCAGATCAGGCGCTGTGGCGGCGTGGCGTGGCGCAGCCACCGGTTGATCTCGTCCATCACCTGGGCGGGCGCGGGAGTGTGGTTGACGGCGGCACGTACGCCTGCGTCGATCGCGGCTCTCAGCCGGCGTGCGGCGCGCAGCCGAGCGTCCGTCGTCTCCGAGGGACCGTTGAGCAGCCGGGCCTCCTGCAGCCACAGGCACAGGTCTCCCGGGGTCACGAGGGTCTCGACGTTACGCCACCAGCGCTCGCGATGCGTGTTGACAAAGTCGATCGCGGGACGACCGCCCAGCCAGTACCACCACCCGGCGCCGCTGGCGAGCGGGAGCTCCAGGTCATCCGGCAGATTCATAACCTCATTGTTGCACTCATGGGGGTTATTAGCTACGTTGCCGCGATATGAGCTACACGATCCTGCGAGCCGAGGACGCTTTCTGGCGCTCGTCCAACCAGATGGGCGTGCTCAACACCGATCTGGCCAAGCAGCTTTCCGCCAGTACAC
>JALYZB010000034.1 GCA_030945945.1 Actinomycetota bacterium
GGTTGCCCGAGGCGAGCACGACGGCGAGTGTGAGCAACCCGATCTTGACCAGGATCGCCACGCCGTAGCTGGTGTCCCACAGCGCGTTGACGGCCGGCATGTGAACGACCGTCGACCCCGTTCCGGAGGCGAGCAGAACGATCACGGCGGTCAGGGCGACCGCGGAGAAGCGGGGCACGACGATGCCGAGCACGGCCACGCGCCGCTGCGGGCCCGCTGCGGCCCACACGACGAGCAGGCCAATCAGGCCTCCGACCCAGACCGAGCCCGCCAGCAGGTGCACGGCATCAAGGGCCACCGAGAGCCCGCGCGGCGAGGCCTGGCTGGCGTGGCCGACGGAGGGAGGCACGAGCAGCACAGCGGCGATCGCGGCCAGCACCCCGGTTCCGGCGGCGAGCTCGGCGACCGAGCGCCGGGGGCGGTCGGGCCGGTCCACCCACAGCGCGATGCCGGCGGCGATCGCGAACAGGCCAAAGCAGATTTCGAGATCGACGTATCCGCGCCCGAACGCCGTTACCCGGTACAGCGGCACCAGCGCGCCGAGGTCCAGCACTGAACGCAGCGAGTCCTCGGCGATCGCGACGTCGAGGTAGACCGGGATCGTGATCAGCCCGATCACCGTGGCCGCGATACTCGCCCGGGTCAGGGCACGGAGCGAGCCCGCGGCGGGCCGGGCGACGATCAGCCGCAGCACGAGCAGCCCGATCGCGCTCATCACCGAGAGGAACATGATCCAGCGGGTGATCAGCAGCGCGGGGGTGACCGCGGTGGAGGAGACGCTCGGGACCGAGAACTGGGGCGCGGGCCCCGGGTTGGGCCCGACCGAATAGGTGTAGGCGCCCTGGACCGGATGCCCGTCGACCGAGATCGCGCGCCAGTAGACCAGATACCAGCCCTGAGGCAGACCCGGCCGCAGCGGGGCCAGCAGCGTGTCGGGATCCGCCGCGGAACGGCGGGCCGACGCGGTCGTCTCCTGGGTACCGCGCGTGTCGGTGACCGAGATGATCGCGAAGCGGGGCTCGACGGCCTCGTCGAAGGTGAGCGCGACGGTCGCGGGCGGCGCGTTGAGGATGCCGCTCGCCGCCGGGGTGGTGCGGACGAGGTAGGCGTGGGCCGAGGCGGCGGCGGGCGCCTGCGCTGACGACACGGCCAGCCCCACGGCCACGATCAGCGCAGTCCGGATTCGTCCGCGCCGGCTCACGCCAATGGACGTCCCGGTCCCCTCCGCTCGGCGATCGCGATGCCGGCGGCGAGGATCGCGATCACCGAGATGACGATCGCGATCACGTCCAGAGTCGAGCTGCCGCCGCCTGCGCCCCCGTCGCCCTCCGAGCTCACCGCCTTGATCGTGGGGGCCGGTGCCTCGGAGGACTCCGGGCCGTTCCACTGAACGATCGAGCCGTCGGAGTAGGTCTGCTGCACGGTGAAGCGGATCGTCCCCGGGCGGGCGGGCTGCCCGAGGAACGAGAACACGGAGTCCTCTCCGGTCGGTACCCGGCCGCCTGACCAGGTGACGTGTTGCGCGACCGCGTTGCCGGCGCTGCCGGCCTGCGTGAGCATGCGCTGCCACCCAGGGCTGGGCGCGAAGGAGTCAATCGAGAAGCCGGTCGGTACCGACAGCGCGACCTTTGTCGTCGCCGCGCCGGACTTCTCGGTGGGGACCGCAAGCGTATAGAGCTGCAGCTGGCCGGAGAGCGAGACCGCGGGGCTGACCCGGGCGTGCGCGGAGGCCAGGGCGGGAAGAAGGGCGAGTCCGAGGATGCTCAGCGCCGCCACGCGGCGGATCACGAGCCGACCTTCAGCGTGAACGGGGCGGTCAGCACGTGGCCGTGGACCCGCATCTGCAAAAACAGCCGCCAGGTTCCGCCGACGGGCAGCAGGACGCCGAGGGTCAGCTTGCCCGGCGCGGTGGCGTGTCCGGTCACGCGGGAGCCGCCGAGCAGGCTCGAGCAGTTCGCGGCGCCGGCGGCGCACACGTGGGTGTGGAAGTAGTCCAGTGACCCGACGTGGAAGAAGATGGCGTGCGCGAGCGCTCCGAACCAGGGCTTGAAATGGACCGGGGCGCCGTGCGGATCGGTCACGTTGACGTGGATGAAGGCGGCCTGGATCGCGTGCAGGGCCGGGTGTCCCTGGACATCGAAGTGGTAGCCGTCCACAATCTGACGGGCCTGGAAGGGCGGGAGCGCCTGGGGGTGGTACGCACCGGCGACGTCGACGGTCCGAAACAGCTGGAAGTTGGGCTGGCTGCCGGGGAGGCTCGGGTAGATGTCGACGAGCACCCGGTAGGGGCCGGGCGCCGGGAAGGTGACCCGCTGGCTCAACTGCCCGCTGGCGCTGATCGGCGGATGGTCGTGGATGATGGAGGCGAGGTCGTCACGGACGATGATCAGATGCACCCCGGTGTGAGGCCCGGGACCGATCTTGTAGCTGGTCAGGGTCGCGCCGCTGGGCTCGCGGACGTTGAACGACATCGTGGTCGCCTGCCCCGCCCGGATCGTCGCCGCCGGGGTGAAGCCGCCAAGGCTGAACACGCGCGCGGGGGCGACCGTCGGGACGCTGACCCCGCCGGATGAGCGTGAACCGCACCCGGCGACCGCCAGCGCCGCGACCGCCAGCGCCGTGACCGCCGGTGCGACGACGCCGATGCGCCTCACCGCAGCGCCGCACGCAGCGCGGCGGCAAGCTCGGTGGTGCCGAAGGCGCCCTCCAGCCGCGCGACGATGATCCCCCGGCGGTTGATGGCAAACAACCAGGGCTCGGTCTGCAGGTGAAACGCCTTCATCTGCGCGCGCAGGCCCGTGCTGGGCTGATTGTCGGCG
Organism: Actinomycetota bacterium; assembly: GCA_030945945.1. The sequence goes on from JALYZB010000034.1 coordinate 2,820, forward strand.
AAGACCTCCTGATGGATGAAGGCGATGCGATTGCCGAACTGGTGCTGCAGGGCGACGGTGACGTCGGTGACCGGGCCGCAGACCCGGGACGTGCAGAACTGCGGGGTTGAGAACAGCAGCGCGACCGGGCGCTTGCCGAGCACCTGGTTCAGGGCGACGGAGTGCATCGACTCCGGAGGTGTACGGGTGGTCAGCAGCGAGAGGTTGCCGCCGACGCTCGCAACCGTGTCGGTGGGGATGGCGGGCGGTCGCTGGCCGACGGCGGGGATCGGGGAGGAGCGGGCGACCGCGATCTCCCCCGGTGAACCGATCAGGCCCTTGCTGGTGCGCGACAGCGCGAGGATCGTGTACGTGCCCGGCTGGGGGATCGGCAGCTGGGTGGCGTAGATCGCCCGCAGGCCGCCGGGACCGGCGTTCTGCTGGCTGCGATCGGCGACGGGCACGGTCGTGGGGTCCGCGGGCGCGAGGAACGGGCCGGTGGCGGGGGCGCCGGCGCCCCGGGAGATGTACAGGGCGGTGGGGGCGTAGACCAACGTTCCCGCGCTCGTGTTCAGACCGAAGGCGAGCCGCTGGGTGCCGGGGGTGAAGGTGCCGGTCGCGGCTCCGAGCTGGGCGCTGCTGCTCACGAGGGTGGCCAGCTTGCGTAGCGAGCGCCCGTTGGCGGCGGGGAACTGGGAGATCCCGGGGTGCTCGGCGGCGGTCAGGTCCGCGACGGCCGAGGGCGGGGCGGCAGCGCTCGATGAGGTGCTCGCCGTCGCGGTGGCGCTCGTGGGCGCCGCCGCGGAGCTCGGTGAGGTGCTCGACGCGCCGGACGAGCCGCAGCCGGCGAGAACGAGCGCCAGGATTGGGACCAGGCGGCGTGCGGTGAGGGATCTCATGTCGTGGGGGTGGCGGCCGACCGCCCCGTCGCAGGCTACCGCCGGCGTCCGCGGGGACGAGCCGCTCCCCATTCTGCCCGCTCATAGCGTGTAAAGATGTTGTGACCGGGTTGGGCCGCAACCCGGCCGTGGGTTCGGCGTGCATTACAGTGACGGCATGCCGCCCGAGCGAATCGACGCCGTCAGCGGTGCCGCCTCGGCGGCTTCGCGTCAGTCCCCGCGGCTGCGTCTGGCGGTCCTTGACCGTGACCCCGGTTTTCTGCAGGTCCTCGGCAACCGGCTCGGCACGCTGGGGGGCGAACACCGCGCCCTGACCGCGCCGGCCACCGTCGAGGCGCTGGTCGCGATGCGGCTCAACGCGATCGTCATCGATCTCGCCGTGCTGGGCCCGGGCGGCTGGGAGTACCTGGAGCGAACCTGCTCGCGGCTGCCCAGCCTGGCGGTGGTCGTCTGCACGGGCCCGTCGTCGGTCGCCCAGCGCGTGCGCGGCCTGCGGCTCGGCGCCGACGCGTGGGTGACCAAGCCCTGCCACGCCGAGGAGCTGATCTGTGTGATCGAGGCCGCCGTGCGCCGCCATCGCCGCGCGGAGGTGCCCGCGATCGAGGCCGCCGCGCGGTTCGGCGGGGTCACGATCCGCCCCGACCTCTACCAGGCCTACGCCGACGAGGTCAGCCTCGAGCTGACCGCGCGCGAGTTTGAGATCCTGCACCTGCTGACCGGTTCAGACCGGGTGCTGCGGCGTGAGGAGATCTACGAGCGAGTGTGGGGCTACGCGATGGCCCACGGCGACCGCTCGGTGGACGTGTTCGTCCGCAAGCTGCGCCAGAAGCTGCGCGCCGCGTCGCCGGAGTGGGGCTACATCCACACGCACTTCGGGGTCGGCTATCGGTTCGCGCCGGAGCTGAGCGGGGGAATCGATCCGGAGACCGAGCTTGAGCTGCTCGAGCGCGGCGCTGGTTTCGACCCCGCGCTAACCGCCTGAGTCCGCCGCCGGCATCACCGGTAACGCTCGAAGCCGCGGTCGATCACAACTCCATCACATCCCGGTTACGAGTCGATCACGCCGTTTCGAGGTCGGAGCGGCAGGATCGGATGGGCATGGCACTGACCGCGAAGCCCAGCCAGGAGGTGCTCCAGATCGGCCCGCTGCTCGTTCAGCCCGAGGAGCATCTCGCCCGGGCCGGGGATTGTGCCCTGATGCTGTCGATCCGCGAGCTGCGGCTGCTCACCGAGTTAGCCCGGCGGGCGGATCGGATCATGTCCCGGGAAGAGCTGTTCCGGTTGGTGTGGGGGCGTGAGATGCGCGTCGGCGACCGGTCGGTCGACGTCTACGTCCGCAAGCTGCGGGTCAAGCTCGAGGCGGCGCTGCCGGACTGGGGCTTCATCCACACGCACTTCGGGTTCGGCTACCGGCTTGCCGCGGAGCCCAAACGACCCCACGACAGCGTGTTCACAACTCGGTAACACCTGGATCCCTCGCCGATCCGACACTAAGGCACGATAACGACATCGCTTGCCCTCGTAACGCGATCATCAACCGTGCGTGGGGCGCCGCGCTTACCCTCGTCGTCCTCATCCTGATGCTCAACCTGATCGCACACGCATTCGCGCGAAGGAGCCGCGTGGCATGATCCCCTCCCAAAGCGACCTCAAGGAAACGACCGATATGTCCGCCGCAGCCGGAGGCTCGCCGCGACAGGAAACAGACGCAGCGCCTGACCTCAGCGCCCTCGGCGTCAAAGAGGGTGCCGGCCACGCGGTCGACGTCAAGGGTCTGCACGCCTACTACGGCGAGCAGCACGCCATCAAGGGCGTCGACATCAACTTCCCGGCCAACGAGGTGACCGCGATCATCGGCCCCTCGGGCTGCGGCAAGTCGACCCTAGTCCGCTGCATCAACCGGATGCACGAGGAGATCCCCGGCGCCCGGGCGCAGGGCAGCGTGACCCTCGACGCGCTCGATGTCTACGGCGCAGGAGTGGACGTCACCTCGGTGCGACGGATGATCGGCATGGTGTTCCAGAAGCCCAATCCGTTCCCCACCATGTCCATCTTCGACAACGTCGCCGCCGGCCTGCGGCTGACCGGAACCAAGAGCGACAACCTGCGTGAGCGGGTGCATCGCTCGCTGCGTGCCGTGGGACTATGGGGCGAGGTCAAGAACCGGCTCTCCGAGCCCGGGACCGGTCTCTCGGGCGGCCAGCAGCAGCGTCTGTGCATCGCTCGGACGATCGCCATCGAGCCCGAGGTGATCCTGATGGACGAGCCCTGCTCGGCGCTGGATCCGATCGCCACCCTGCGCGTCGAGGA
>JALYZB010000036.1 GCA_030945945.1 Actinomycetota bacterium
CCGATGCGCGCACCGGCCAGCCGCTGGTCGACGTGATCCTCGACGCCGCCGAGCAGAAGGGCACCGGCCGCTGGACGGCCCAGAACGCGCTCGAGCTCGGCGTGCCGCTGACCGGGATCACCGAAGCGGTGTTCGCCCGCACCGTCAGCGCGCTCAAGAATGAGCGAGTCGCTGCCGCGGGGCGGCTCGCCGGCCCGAAGGCCGAGGGTGGAGCGACCGACGGCTCGCTCGCCGATGACCTGCAGCACGCGCTGTACGCCTCCAAGATCGTCTCCTACGCGCAGGGCTTTGCCCAGATGGCGGCGGCCGCCGACAGCGAGGGCTGGAAGATCGACCTCGGCTCGATGGCCACGATCTGGCGCGGCGGCTGCATCATCCGCGCCCGCTTCCTGGATCGCATCCGCGAGGCCTACGACGATCAGCCGGCGCTGGACAACCTGATGATGGCCGACTTCTTTCAAGGCGCCCTGGCCGAGGCCCAGGATCCCTGGCGCCGCGTCGTCGCCCGCGCGGCCGAGCTCGGTATCCCCACTCCCGCCTTCTCATCCTCGCTGGCCTACTACGACGGCTACCGGCGCGAGCGCGGGCCAGCCAGCCTCATCCAGGGCCTGCGCGACCTGTTCGGCGCCCACACCTACCGCCGGATCGACGCCGAGGGCACCTTCCACACCCTGTGGGGCGGCGACGGCAGTGAGGTGCAGTCCTAGGTGCAGCCGCTCGGGTGCCGGACGTGCATCACCTCAGGGTCGCCGATCGGGGCGCTCCGTCGTGGGTCCACGACAACGCGTTCCCGGTGAAGGTCAGATTCTGCAGCTGCGATCCGTTGCCGGGACCAACGCTGTCGAGCGTGCGCACTCCGGAGTGGTCATTGACCCTGATCGCCTCGGTGGTGCACCCACCAGAGACGACGCACGGCAGCGTGTCGACCGGCGCGACGCTCCAGGCGCCGGCCCCGCTGGTCGGGTCAGACGATGCCGTGATGTTGCCGGCTTGATCGACGGCGACGCATAGCCCGCTCCCCGGAGCGCACGCCCCCTCGATGACCCCCGCGTTGAGCGGGAGCGCGACCTTGGCCCAGCCCGAGGCGGGGCCCGCCGCATCGGTCGAGACGAGCAGACCGGAGCCGAAACCCGCGATGCACAGGTCATTGGACGCGCAGCTGTAAAATGTCGTCGTCGGGCAGGAGATGCCGGTGAGGCCATACAACTCCCTGGCGGGTCGTGTCGTCGTACGCCACGCCGTGAACCCGGCGGCGTCGAGGGCCAGCTGGTCGAGTCGTGACGCCTGCGGCACAAGTGCCAAGCTCGAGACTCCCGTGGTCAGCTGCCACGTTCGGACGCCGTAGGACAGCGGGACGATCTCGTATTTACCGCCCCCGTGCGTCGTCAGCGCGGCCAACTCTGTGCCTACGAGCCGGAATGAGCTCAACCCAGCAGCACGCTCGCCAGCGCCCCGGCCATGCCCCACCGGCTACCCGAGCGTCGCACTCTGGGCAGTCCCATCATCGGTCACCCGGCGACGGCGAGCAGAACGAGCATGGCCACAGCGCGGGTGGGGATGCGGGGCGCAGTGTCATGCCGGGTAGAACGTGCCCCGCGCCAGGAAGGTTGCGCGGTTGACCCAGCGCGGCGGCGAAGCTCAGGCTAACCGAGCAGCCCCAACCGCTGGGCGCGCTGGACCGCCTCGGTCCGGTTGCGCACGCCGAGCTTGCGATAGACGGCGCTGGAGTGCTCCTTGACCGTGTGCCGGCTGAGGTGAAGCGCTTGGCCGATCTCCGGGTTGGTCAGGCCCGAGGCCATCTGCTCAAGCACCGCGCGTTCGCGCTCGGAGAGCCCGAGCGCGCCCTGCGGTGCATGGCGCTCGAACACGGTGCCGCCGAGGCCGACATGGCGGACCGCGCTGGCGATTCGGCGGGCCGGCCAGTCCTTGTAGGCAAAGCCCGACGCGCCCGCGGCCCGCGCCGCGCTGGGCGAGATCTCCCCCGCGCCGGAGAACAGCAGCACCCGCGTCGCGGGCTGCGCGGCGCGGATGCGCTCGCACACCTCGGCACCGGACTCCTCGCCGATGAACAGGTCCACGAGCGCGACATGCGGTCGGTAGCGGACGGCGTGCTCGAGCGCCTCGGCGCCCGTGTGGGCGCTCACGCAGCGCTCCACCCACGGCTGCTGGGTGAGCATGAGACGAAACCCCCAGTGCACGACGTCGTGGTCGTCGACGACCAGGACCGCGATCCGGTCGGGGCTGCGTTCGGTGTCAGCCACCGGCGGCTCCGCCGTCGTTGACGCCGACGGCTCTCTCCTCCTCGTCGTGGGGCACGACGAGCCGGACCTGCCAGGTCCCCGGTTCGCGCTCGCCGAACTCGACCACTCCCCCGCTCTGCAGGGCCTCCAGCGCAGCCAGGCGCAGCCCCATGCCCGCGGCGCGCCGACCCGGTCCGACGCCGTCGTTGACAACCTCGAGCATGAACGCACCACCGACGTCGCGCACGCGCACGGCGACGCGGGTGGGCTCGGCGTGCTTGTGGGCGTTGCGGACCGCCTCGCGCAGCACCGACTGCGCCAACGGCTCCAGGCCGGCCGGCACCACCCCGTCGGCCTCGAGCGCGAGCCCGAGGCCGGGATGGACGTGAGCGAGCCGCTGCACCTCGGCGATCAGCGTTGTCCCGGTCGCCCGGGGGGCGCGGC
>JALYZB010000044.1 GCA_030945945.1 Actinomycetota bacterium
ACCGCGCCAGGCACATCATGTCGCGGGCGAGGAGATGACCAGTCGCGGCTCAATAGGCACTCCGAGGGCGCAGCATAGCGCGCAATCTACGCCAACGTGGTCCTTTGAGACGGCAAGGCGGCATGAGAGAGAGACGGTGATGCGGCACGGCTATCGGTGGCTGGTCCTGTTGCGAGCGAGCTTCCAAGGACACCTGGACGCGGCAATGGGGGCGCTGGTTGCGGTTGGGGTGGCAGTGGCGCTGAGCGCGTGTCGGGGCTCAGAGTCCACTACTTCCTAGGTCCCACGGTTTCCGAACGGTCCGTGGCTGGCGGCCGAGGCTCGCGCCATTTTGGCGCGTGCGAAAGCGTTGCGACCGATTCTCACTGCGCCTGTGCGCTCGCGGACGAGATGCATCGGCACCCCGACACGAAGAACTCTCCGGGCGCGTCCGCCGTCGCCGGCGACGCGGCCGCGGAACCCAAGCACGACTTCCCGAATTGCGCTGGAAGGTGACCTGGCGGCCACTATCTCCCCCTTGACCGCCGCGTACACGCCCACGGGCTCAGACACACCGGCGCTCGGCCCGACAGAAGGCGGCGATCCGCTCGGCCTCTGGCGCCGGCAGCTGCCCCTGCGCTGCCTCGAAAGTCGAGTATCGCCTGCAGCCAGGCGGCGTCGCTCAGCTCAGCGGCCGCCGCGCCCGGCGCATGGATCCCGTCAAACCGGCCCGGCTCAGCCGGCAACGCTCAGGCGACCCCGCTCGGCGGCCGTCGCCTGGCCTTCGGCTGGCGCGGAAACGGCTGCGCGGTGGCGGTCATCGGTGCCTCGCCGCTGCAGGTCACCGCCCCCGGCCGCGGCAGTGACGGCCGGCTCGCGTTGGGCCGGGCGGCGAAGTTGAACGCGCTGGTCAGATCTCCGGTGGCCTTGCGCCGCCACGTGCTGAGGTTCGGCACCCGGACACCGAACCGCGTCTCCAAGAAGCGCAGGGTGGAGGTGTGATCGAACACGTCCGAGCAGACCAGGCCGCCGCGCGAGAACCGGGAGACGACGAGCATCGGCACCCGGAAGCCAAGGCCGATCGGCCCGCGGATTCCGCCCGCGGCCTCCGGCAGGTCGGCCACGGTCAGATACTCGTCCTTGGTCCCCGCCCTGGGCGTCGGTGGGGCGACGTGGTCAAAGAAGCCGCCGTTCTCGCCCCAGGTGATGAACAGCGCCGTCTTGCGCCACACGTCGGGGTGGGAGAGCAGCGCGTTCATGATCTCCGCGACCGCCTTCTCGCCGGCCTGGGGGCTGGAGAATCCGGGGGGCTCGGAGTCGAAGATCCCCGGCGTCAGCCACGACACCTGGGGCAGCTTGGCCGCCGAGAGATCGTGCAGGAAGTCCGCCGGGTAGGTGGGGGCCAGGCCCCGGGCGTGCAGCGGTCCCGACTCATACTGCGTGAAGTAGCCCAGCACGCTGTCGAGACTGCCGTTGGTCGGCTCGGTGTAGACCTTCCAGCTGATCCCCTGGCGGCTCAGCATCTCGGGCATCGTCATCCAGCTGAATCCCGAGCGACCCGTCAGCCTGGTCTGCACGAGCGGTCCGCCGTGGGTCCCGTGCGGATCGATCCAGGCGGACATCGACATCAGGCGGTTGGGGTCGGTCGGGCCGATCACCGAGCAGTGGTAGGCGTCACAGATCGTGAACTTCTCGGCCAGCGCGTAGTAGAGCGGGATGTCGGCGCCGTCGTAGTAGCCCATTGTCTCGTCGGCCGCCGCCGCGTTGGCGGTGTCCGCCTGGTGCGCGGCCAGGAAGCGGTCCATCTTTCCGCCGTTGTAGGCCTGGTGCTGGGGCGCCCAATCATGGGTGATGTCCCCCATGCACCCGGTGGCGAAATGGAACGGCTGCACCGTGCGCCCGTCCTGGCCCCGCTGGAAGAACGCGTTGCGGCCCTTGCGATCACCGAAGCCGCGCACGCCCGGGAACGTGCCGAAGTACGAGTCAAACGAGCGGTTCTCCTGGATCAGGATGACGACGTGCTCGATGTCAGAGAGCTTGCCGT
>JALYZB010000067.1 GCA_030945945.1 Actinomycetota bacterium
CGCTGGAGACGTTGTGGCACGAGCTCGGCTGGGAGGGCCTGCGCCGCGCCGTGGCGCCGCTGCAGGAGGAGGTCAAGGCCCACGGCCTGTGGGCCGCCCACCTGGATCCCGAACTCGGTGGGCAGGGTTTTGGCCAGGTCAAGCTCGGCCTGATGCACGAGATCCTCGGCTCCAGCCCGATCGCGCCGCTCGTGTTCGGCAACGCCGCCCCTGACTCGGGCAACTCCGAGATTCTCGCCATGGCCGGCACGCCCGAACAGAAGGATCGCTACCTGCATCCGCTGCTGGCCGGGGATCTGAAGTCCGCGTTCAGCATGACCGAGCCCAACACCGCGGGGTCGGATCCGACCCTGCTCGTCACCCGCGCCGAGCGCGACGGCGACGACTGGGTCATCAACGGCCACAAGTGGTACTCGTCCAACGGCTCGATCGCCGACTTCCTGATCGTGATGGCGGTCACCGATCCCGAGGCCCGGCGCCATCAGCGTGCATCGATGTTCATCGTCGATGCCGACACCCCGGGCGTCAACGTGATCCGCGACGTGCCGACGATGGAGCATCCCGAGGCGAGCTTCGGGGTCTATGGCAACCACGCCGAGATCCTCTACGAAGACGTGCGGATCCCCGGCGGGGCGCTGCTCGGAGCCGAGGGCGCGGGTTTCCTGATCGCCCAGCAGCGGCTCTATCCCGGGCGGATCCACCATTGCATGCGCTGGCTCGGAGTGGCCCGACGGGCGTTTGACATGCTCTGCGAGCGCTCGCTGTACCGCTACGCCCACGGTTCGGTGCTGGCCAAGCACGAGACGATCCAGAACTGGATCGCCGACTCCGAGGCCGAGATGCAGGCCGCCCGGCTGATGACGCTGCACGCGGCGTGGAAGATGGACACCGAGGGTGTTGCGGCTGCTCGCCGGGACATCGCGCTGATCAAGTTCTATGGCGCCAAGGTGCTGCACGACGTCGTGGACCGCGCGTTGCAGGCCCACGGCAGCCTCGGCTACTCGACCGATCTTCCGCTGGAGGCGATGTACCGCTTCGCCCGGGCCGCGCGCATCTACGATGGTCCTGACGAGGTTCATCGCGCGTCGGTCGCCCGGCAGGTCCTGCGGGGCTACGAGGCGCCCGCCGACGAGGTCCCCACCGAGCACATCCCGACCCGTCGCGAGGCCGCGCGGCGGCAGTTCGCGGACGTGCTCGAGGCCGTCACCGCCAACGACTGACTCAGCAGTGCTCGTGCCCCGTCTGGGTCATTCCAGACGCGACACTAGACTCAGCGGGCGATGGCTGACTCGTTTCCCGAGACGCTCCTGCTGGCCGCCCCGCGGGGTTATTGCGCGGGCGTAGACCGCGCCGTGCAGACCGTCGAACGCGCGCTCGAACTCTACGGCGCGCCGGTGTACGTCCGCAAGGAGATCGTCCACAACAAGCACGTCGTCGAGCAGCTGCGCGAGCGTGGCGCGGTGTTCGTCGAGTCCGAAGCCGACGTTCCCGAGGGTGCGACGGTCGTCTTCTCGGCGCACGGGGTCGCACCGAGCGTGCACGCCGGGGCCGCGCAGCGCCAGCTGGAGACGATCGACGCCACCTGTCCGCTGGTCACCAAGGTCCACGTCGAGGCCAAGAAGTTCGCCTCCGAGGGCTACACCATCGTGCTGATCGGCCACGCGGGACACGAGGAGGTCGAGGGGACGATGGGGGAGGCGCCGGAGAACATCGTCCTGATCGAGGACGTCGCCGGGGTCGATCACCTCGAGGTCTCTGACCCCGAGAAGGTCGCGTTCATCTCCCAGACGACGCTGTCGGTCGACGAGACGCGCGCGATCATCGACCGGCTGCGCGAGCGCTTCCCGGCCATCACCGGTCCCCGCACCGATGACATCTGTTACGCGACCACCAACCGGCAGGCCGCCGTCAAGCAGCTCGCGCGCGAGTCCGACCTCGTGTTGGTGATCGGGTCGCGCAACTCGTCGAACTCCAACCGGTTGGTCGAGGTCGCCCGCGAGCACGGCGCCGAATCGCATCTGATCGACAACCAGGAGCAGGTCCGCGAGGAATGGCTGATCGACAAGCGTGTCGTCGGCATCACCTCCGGCGCCAGCGCGCCCGAGGAGCTCGTCCAGCGCCTGGTCGGCTTCTTTCGCGCGCGCGGCCCCGTGGATGTCCGCGAGCTGGAAGTCGTCTCTGAGGATGTGCGCTTCATGCTCCCCAAGAAGATCCGCCAGGCGCTGGCGGCGAGCAGCGCCTGAGCTCCGCGGCGCGCCGGGACTGACCGCAGGCCGTGCGCACGCTGGTCATCTCTGACCTGCACCTCGGGGTTCACTCCGGGGGTGACGTTCTGCGCCGGACCGAGCCCCGAGCCGCGCTGCTGGGGGCAATCGCTGACGTGGACCGGCTGGTGCTGCTCGGGGATCTTCTCGAGCTGCGCCATGGGCCGGCCCGCGACGCGCTGTCGGCCGCGCGCCTGCCGCTCAGTGAGCTCGGAGCGGCGCTGCCCGCAGCGGCCGAGGTGGTGATCGTGCCCGGCAACCACGATCACGATCTGTTGGACGGCTGGTCACAGCGCCAGGGTCGCCACGCCGCTCCGGCGCCGCTGATGCTCAGCACCGACATCAGCTTCGGCGCTGACGAGCTGCTGGGGGTGATGGCGGGCTGGCTCGGAGCCGACCGTGTGCGCGTCTCCTATCCCGGCGTTTGGCTGCGCGAGGACGTGCTCGCGGTGCACGGCCAGTACCTCGACGTGCACCTGGCGATCCCGTCACTGGAACGGCTGGCGGCGGGCGTGATGACCCGGATCGTCGCTCTCGGGCCCGACGGCCCGACCTCGATCGAGGACTACGAGGCCATCCTCGCGCCGATCTACGCTTGGGTCCGCGCGCTCGCCGATCGCCTGCCTCCCGCCCGGGGCGGGCACCTGCACAGCGGCTCGACGCGGGGCTGGACGGCCCTGACCGGCGCGCGGCGTGGCCTGCGGCGCCGGATCGCGGCGATCGGCTATCGGGTGGGGATCGCGGCGCTGAATCGCGCGGGGCTCGGCCCGCTTGACTCGGCCCTCTCGAGCGCATCCCTGCGGCGGGCGGGGCTGCGGGCGCTGGAGGAATCCCTGGCCCGGCTCGGTGCCGCCGCCCCGTACGTCCTCTTCGGCCATACCCACCGGGCCGGGCCGCTGCCCGATGACGATCCAGACGTGTGGCGGACCGCCGTCGGCGGCCGGCTGATCAACACCGGGTGCTGGGTCCAGGACTCGAGCTTCACGGGCCGAGAGCCCCGGCGCAGCCCGTATCGGCCGGGATTCGCGGTCTGGCTGGAGGAGGCCGGCCCTCCGCAGCTGGTCAACCTGCTCGACGGCTGGAGGGGCGGCGCCGAGCTCATCGAGGCCGAGCCAGACCCGGGGTGAAGCAGATCGCGTGACAGCCGACGCCGGCGCCGACCTCGAGGTCCAGCTCCCCGGCGGTGCTGTGCTCGTGGTGGATCAGCTCGTACGCGCCCGGGTATGACACCGCGATCGAGCGTCCGTTGGCGGTCACATTTCCCTGGCCATCGCAGACCGCCCACACGGCGCCGGCCTGGTAGGGACCGCTGTACGGGCCCTCGACATCCTCGCTCTGCGGGGTGAGCAGCGCGTCGGCAACGTCCTCGGGACGCACCGGCTCCACCAGCGGGCGCGAGACTCCGAGCAACTCCTGGATCGCGCGCTCGGTCTCGGCGTAGCCGCCCTCCCCGTAGTGACACTCGAACAGGTGCAGCTCGGGGTTGAACAGGTAGCGGGCCGGCCAGCCGAGGTTCCCGTACTCCTGCCAGATCCCGAACTCGACGTCGACCACCACGGGGTACTGGATGCCCAGGCGTGCGACCGCGTCGGCCACCGCGTCGGCATCCGCGGAGGGGCCAAAGCCCGAGGCATGGACTCCGATCACCCGCAGGCCGTCGCCGGCGTAGCGCTGGTGCCATGCCGCCAGGTAGGGCAGGGTGCGTAGCGAGTGGGGACGGCAGAAGTCCCAGAACTCGATCAGCACCGGGCGCCCGAGCTGCTGATCCATCCGCAGCATCGCGACGTTGATCCAGGGTAGGCGGGCCGGGAAGGCGGGGGCGGCGATGTGGTCGACGGGGGCGCGCACGGCGGCCGATCGTAGACGGCGCGCCTGCGGTCGACGTCCCGCGCGCCCGGTGGGACCGGGCGAGTGGGGGGCCTGCTGTGAGGCCGCCCAGCGGCTCGGGCTGCCCCTACGGCACCGATCCCCACGCCGTCCTGACGATCGCACGGGGTCGCTATACTCTTTGAAGTATTGAATCCCGACCGCGTTTGAGGTGTTTGCAGAGATGAGCCCGTCAGGAGCCGAGGTTCTCCGCCAGATCAAGAGCCGGATCGACGAGGTCGACCCGGCCCAGGTGCGCGACCAGCTGGGTAACGGGGCTGTGGTGATCGATGTCCGCGAGCCCGAGGAGTGGGGCACCGGGCACATCCCGGGCGCCAAGCACGTTCCCAAGTCCTACTTGGAGTCGCGGATCGAGGGAGCCGCCGGCCGCGACGATCACGTCATTCTCTACTGCCAGTCGGGCAACCGCTCGGCCTGGGCGGCCCGCACGCTGATCGACGACCTCGGCTACGAGAACGTCGAGTCGATGACCGGCGGGATCACGCTGTGGAAGGACCGCGGCTACGACGTGGAGCAGCCCCGCACGCTCACCGCCGAGCAGCGCGACCGCTACTCGCGCCATCTGCTGCTGCCCGAGGTCGGCATCGAGGGTCAGCAGAAGCTGCTCGACGCCAAGGTGCTGCTGCTCGGGGCCGGTGGGCTGGGGTCGCCGGCGGCGCTCTACCTCGCGGCTGCCGGCGTCGGCACGCTCGGGATCGTCGACGACGACACCGTCGATCTGTCCAACCTGCAGCGCCAGGTGATCCACTCCTCCGAGCGGATCGGTGTGGCCAAGGTGGACTCGGCTGAGCAGACGATCACCGCCCTGAACCCGGATGTGACGGTCAACAAGTACCAAGTGCGCCTAGGCCCTGACAACATCATGGACATCCTGCCCGGCTACGACATCGTCGTCGACGGGCTGGACAACTTCCCCACGCGCTATCTGCTCAACGACGCGTCGGTGCGGCTGCAGATCCCCGTCGTGTCCGCGGCGATCCTCGGCTTCGAGGGTCAGCTGTCGGTGTTCAAGCCCTACGACGGCCCGTGCTACCGCTGCCTTTTCCCGGTTCCGCCTCCGGCCGAGCTGGCCCCCTCCTGCGGCGCCAATGGCGTGCTCGGGGTGCTGCCGGGCACCATGGGCCTGTTGCAGGCGACCGAGGTGATCAAGCTGATCCTCGGCGAGGGCGAGCCGCTCATCGGCCGCCTGCTGATGTATGACGCGCTCGCCGCTGCGATGACCGAGGTCAAGGTTCGGCGCGACCCGAACTGTCCGATCTGCTCGCGCGATCCCGAGGCGATCGGCGACGCGGAGATGGGCGTCTTCCCCGACTACGAGGCGTTCTGCGCCGGCGCGCACTGAGTAGGATGACGCCGATGAATTCCCTCTACCGGACGGGTCCGGGCTCGCTGCCCGCACCGAGGTGACACCCATGGCCACGATTCGCATTCCGCCCGTACTGCGCCCGTCCGTCGGCGGCGAGAAAGAGCTGAGCGCCGACGGCGCCAACGTCGGCGACATCCTTCGCTCGGTGGCCGACAGCCACCCCGAGACCCAGACCCAGCTGTTCGCGGCTGACGGTGGTCTGAACCGCTACGTGAACGTCTACCTCAACGACGAGGACGTGCGCGTGCTTGACGGTCTGGACACCGCCGTCGGGGATCGGGACACGCTAGTCATCCTGCCGGCGATGGCCGGCGGGGCGGCGTAGCCGGACCCCGCCCGGCGAGCCCCCGGCCCGCTATACTTCCTGAAGCAATGGCCGCCGAGAGGTTGCAGAACAAGCCCTGCGGGGGGCGTTACGGCGACATCGTCCAGGCGATCGGCCACACCCCCTTGATCGAGCTCAAGCGCTTGAGCCCCAAGCCCGGGGTGCGCATCTGGGCCAAGCTCGAGTCGCGCAATCCGACCGGCTCGGTCAAGGACCGGGTCGCCCGGGCCCTGATCGAGGACGCCGAGGAGAAGGGCCTGATCCGGCCCGGCCAGACGATCCTCGAGCCGACGTCGGGCAACACCGGCATCTCGCTGGCGATGATCTGCGGCCATAAGGGCTACGACCTGAAGGTCGTCATGCCTGACAACGTCACTCCCGAGCGCACGCAGCTGCTGGACATGTACGGCGCGGAGATCGTCTACTCAGAAGGCTCGAAGGGCTCCAACGGAGCCGTCGAGCTGGCGTTGGACATGGCCGAGAACGACGCCTCGTACTACATGCCCTACCAGTACGGCAACCAGGCCAACCCCAACGCGCATTACAACGGGACCGCTCTGGAGATCCTCGAGGAGCTCGATGAGGTGTCGGCCTTCGTGGCCGGGCTGGGCACCGGAGGCACGCTGATGGGCAACGGCCGCCGGCTCAAGGAGGAACTCGGGGACGACGTGAAGATCGTCGCCGCCGAGCCGATGCAGGGCGAGCCCGTCCAGGGCCTGCGATCGCTTGACGACGGCTTCATCCCGCCGATCATCGACCTCTCGCTGCTCGATCGCAAGATCTTCGTCACTAACCGCGACGCGATCCTGTGGACGCGCAAGCTGCTCGACGAGGAGCGCGTCTTTGCCGGCGTCTCCAGCGGGGCGATCGCACGGGTGGCGGTGCGGATCGCCGGCGAGCTCGACGAGGGCAACGTCGTGTTCATCGTCTGCGACGACGGCTGGAAATACCTGTCGTCGGGGATCTACACGCGGCCGGTCGACGAGATCGAGAATCTGGACTCCACCGTCTGGTGGTGAACGCCGCGGGCTCGCCGGGGCGCTCACGCCGGGCGCTGCTCGGCGGGGCGACAGGGGCGCTGGCCGGAGCGGCCTCGCTGGCGGTCAGCGGCTGCGGCACCCAGGCCAAGACCGGGGCGTACTCCTTGCACAGGGCGCGTCCGCTCGTGCGCCAGGCCGACATTACGCTGCTCGAGGGTCTGCTCGACCTCGAACGTCATACCGTCGCGGCCTACACCGCCGGGATCCCGCTGCTGGGACACGATGACGCCAAGACGGCCAAGCAGTTCCTCGACGAGGAGTTGCAGCACACCGGTGAGCTGATCTCCCTGATCAAGGCCGCCGGTGGTCACGCGCCCCCGCGTCGCGCGGCCTTCGATCTCGGTCACCCGGCCGGGG
>JALYZB010000086.1 GCA_030945945.1 Actinomycetota bacterium
GTGTTGACGAAGATCACGGTCGCCTCCGCGCCGAAGGCGCCGACGCCGGACGTTGCCCGCACCACGGCGCCGTCGTCGACCGCGGCGAACAGCGAGAACCCGGCCGGCAGCGACCGCAGGTAGGCGGCCAGCGCCCCGGGCGTCTCGGCGATCGCCGGAGCGGCCCGGATCGCGCCGGCGACCGCGTCCTCGAGCGCCACCGCGTCCGGCGCGTCATCACCGATGGTGCGTCGCCGCACTGGTCGCAGGCTCAGCCCGGCGGCCAGTGGGCTTGCCGGCACGGTCCGCAGATCACCGCAGCTCATCGCGGTCAGCGCCTCCGGCCTCCATGCCGTGCGGCCGCCGATGAGCTCTGTGCAGCCCGTGGCGGCGGTGAATACGTCGATCATCCCGGCCCGGGCATCGGGCAGCAGGGCCGCGAGCGCGTCGTGGGCTCGATCGTCGGTCACCAGCAGGCGCGTGACCGGGGCCTGCGCGCTGGCGAGCAGCCCATGCAGCCCGAGCTGATCGACCGCCGGCTGGGCGGGGTGGCGTTGCGCGTTGCAGCGCGCGATGAACGCGGCGATGTAGACGTCGAGTGGCGCGCTCGGCACTGCCTGGCTCCCTTCGTATGGGGTGACTCAACGCTGGGGGCACCCATCGGCTGACGCAGAGCTCATCGCCGGGTGCGTAGTGTTCTGACGTCGCAGCGACGCCCATTTCCGAGGGAGAGACCATGCGTGAAGGACTGATGATGGACGATTATCCGCTGTCGCTGACCGCCGTGGTGGAGCGCGCCGAGCGCTTCAACGCGGACCGGGAGGTCATCTTCCGCCGCCCGGACGGCAGCGTCGGGCGGACCGACTTCGGCGCCTGCGCGCAGCGGGCGCGGCGCCTGGGCACCGCGCTTGCCCAGCTCGGCATCAAGCCCGGCGATCCGGTGGCCACGCTGATGTGGAACCAGCCCGAGCATCTCGAGCTGTACTTCACGTTGCCGTCGATGGGCGCCGTGCTGCACACCCTCAACCCGCGCCTGCACCCTGACGAGCTCAGCTTCATCGTCCAGGACGCCGAGGACCGGGCGATCGTCGTCGATGAGTCGCTGCTCGACGTGTTCGAGAGCTTCCGCGACGCGGGCGCCTTCGCGCACGTGATCGTCGTCCGTCGCGACCAGGAGCTACCCGACGGCGCTCTGGATTACGAGACGCTGATCGCCGACGCGCAGCCGATGACCTGGCCCGAGCCCGACGAGCGGCGCGCCGCGGCCACGTGTTACACGTCGGGCACGACGGGGCGGCCCAAGGGCGTGGTGTACTCGCACCGCTCGCTGGTGCTCCACTCACTCGTCGCGGCCCTCCCCGACGTCAAGAACATCTCGCGCCGCGACACGGTGCTGCCGGTCGTACCGATGTTTCACGCCAATGCCTGGGGGCTTCCCTACGCGGCCGCGCTGATCGGCGCCGCGATGGTGCTGCCCGGCCCCCATCTGGACGCCGAGAGCGTGCTCGACCTGCTCGCCTCCGAGCACGTCACGATCACCGCCGGCGTGCCGACGGTGTGGATGGCCGTGTTGCAGGCGATCAACGCCGAGCCCGATCGCTGGGATCTCAGCGCCCTGAAGGCGCTCGTGGTCGGGGGCTCGGCGGCGCCGCGCAGCATGCTGGAGGGCTTTGACCACCACGGCCTGACGATCGTTCATGCCTGGGGCATGACCGAGACCTCGCCGCTGGGCAGCGTCTGCCGGCTGCCGGTCGACCTCGATCAGGCCGACGAGGATGCGCAGTACACCTACCGGGCGCGCCAGGGCATCGCCTCCCCGTTCGTCGAGATCCGGGCCCGGGCCGGCGACGGCGAACTGGTGCCGTGGGACGACGAGGCGATGGGTGAGCTCGAGGTCCGCGGCCCGTGGGTCGCCCGCGCCTACCACCGCGGCCAGGGCGCAGAGAAATTCAGCGATGACGGCTGGTTCTCCACCGGCGACGTGGTCACGATCGATCCGCACGGGAACCTGAAGATCTGCGATCGCTCCAAGGACCTGGTCAAGTCCGGGGGCGAGTGGATCTCCTCGGTCGACCTCGAGAACCAGATCATGGCCCATCCCGCGGTGGCCGAGGCGGCGGTGATCGCGATCCCCGACGATCGCTGGGGAGAGCGGCCACTGGCCGTCATCGTCACGCGCGACGACCAGCAGGTGAGTGCGGACGAGCTGCGCGAGCATCTCTCGGGCCACTACGCCAAGTGGCAGATCCCGGACCGCTTCGAGTTCATCGACGAGATCCCGCGCACGGCCACGGGCAAGTTCAAGAAGACCGCCCTGCGCGAGCAGTTCGTCGACGCGAAGGTCTCGTGAACCTCTAGCCGAGGCGCTGCTTCTGGACCTTGCCGAGCTCGTTGCGGGGCAGCCTGTCCAGGAAGCGGACGGCGCGGGGCCGCTTATGCGGGGCCAGCTCGGCGGCGACATGGTCGGCGAGCTGGCCGGCGCTGACCTCGGCGCCGCTGCGCAGCACCACCCAGGCCACGACCCGCTCACCGAGGTCGGCGTCGGGCTCGCCGGTGACCGCGGCATCGTCGACGCTCGGGTGCTCGCGCAGCGCGGCCTCGACCTCGCCGGCGCCGATCTTGTAACCCCCGGACTTGATCAGGTCCGTGGCTCGCCGGCCGACGATTCGGATGTAGCCGCGAGTGTCGCGGGTGGCCATGTCCCCAGTGGCGAACCAATCCCCCCGCATCGCCGCGGCGGTTGCGTCGGCGCGGTTGAGGTAGCCGGTGAACAGGTTCGGACCGCGGACCTCGATCTCGCCGATCGTCTCCCCATCCGAGCTGCCGATCGCGTCCCCGGCGTCATCGACGAGCTGCACGTCGACCCCCGCGACCGCCGGCCCGACCGTCCCCGGCGCGGGATCAGAGTCGGCGCGCACGGCGGTGTTGATCAGCGTCTCGGTCATTCCGTAGCGCTCGAGCACTCCCCGGCCCGTCAGCGCATGCAACCGCTCGTGCTCGGCCCGGGGCAGCGGCGCCGATCCCGAGATGAGCAGCCGCGCGCCGGCCAGCGCTGTGGCGAGCTCGGGGTCGACCTCGGCCGCGTCGGTCAGCCGCCGGTACATGGTCGGCACGCCGAACACCATCGTCGTGCCGTGCCGGGCCAGCGCGGCGCCGATCGCCTCGGGGGAGAAGCGGCCGATGTGGACGAGGGTGCCGCCGCGGCGCAGCGGCCCGAGGATCCCGACCACCAGGCCGTGGACATGAAACAAGGGCAGGCCGTGGACGACGACGTCAGCCTGGGTCCACGCCCAGGCCGCGGCGAGTGCATCGAGGTTGGAGGTGATCGCGCGGCGCGGCAGCACCGCGCCCTTGGGGGGTCCCGTGGTGCCCGACGTGTACACGATCAGCGCTGGTGCCTCGGAGTCAACCGGCTCGGTCGGCGTGGCCCGGGGCCCAGGGTCGCCGTCGACCGCACCGGCCTGCAGGTCGACCGGGATCACCGGGATGTCCGCCAGCGGCTCGGGCGCCACGGTACCGGTGGCGAGCAGCAGTGCCGTGGGCGCGGCATCGTGCGCGACATGAGCAAGCTCGTGGGTCCCCGCGCGGGGATTGACCGGAATCACCGCCACACCGGCCCGCAGCGCCCCGACCACGGCCACACACGTCTCGATCCGGGATTCGGCGATCACCGCCGCCCGCGCATGACCGGCGACCGCCGTGGCGAGCTGGGCGCTGACCGCGTCGAGTTGCGCGTAGCTCAGGGTCCGGTCCGGGAAGACGAGCGCTGTCCGGTCATCCGGGGCCGTGAACGGGAGCACAGCCGTCACCGGTGCCTAGCCGGTGAACACGGAGTGCGGCAGGGTCATGCCGACGTTCCACATGCCGGCATCGACGAGCTCGAAGATCTTCAGGTCGCCGGCCAGGCTGCAGAGCATGTACGCGTCCTCACGGGACAGGCCGTGCTCGGACTCGATCCAGCCGACCATCGACCGTACGGCCAGCTTGGCGCCCGTCATCAGGTCCGGCGCGATCCCCATCGTCCCCTGGTGACCGGCTCCCTCGACGCTCGGCGTGAGCGCGCCCGAGGTGGAGAAGCAGGGACCGGGGATCGTGCGTGACTCGACCGTGAAGCGCAGCCTGGCGGTCATGTCGCACTCCAGCGCGGCCACGCACACCTCACCGTCGCCCTGCATGGCGTGGGGATCGCCGCAGGAGAACAGCGCCCCCTCGCACCACACCGGCAGCCACAGCGTCGTGCCGACGGTCAGATGGCGCGTGTCGATGTTGCCGCCGCCCTTGTGGGGCGGAAACGCCGATGCGATCTCGGACTCGTCGGGGTGGGTACCCATCGTGCCCAGGAAGGGGGAGAACGGGATCCTCACGCCGTCAACGAGCTCCGCGCTCTCGCCGTTGCGCAGGTCAAAGGTGCGCAGGTATCCGCCCGCGAAGGCCTCGGGCAGGGTGCCGAGCTCGGGCAGAATCACGCACCAGCCCCAGTCGCCCGGGGTCAGCTCGAGAATCTCGACTCTGAGCGTGTCACCGGGCGTGGCCCCCTCCACGTACAGCGGGCCGAGCAGATTGTAGAGCGTGGCGAAGTCAAAGCGCGTGTCGGCAAAGCTGTCGCCCTCGGAGACCTGGCCGTGGCCGGCCATCAGCAGGTCATAGCCGACCGTATCGCCGGAGCCGATCCGCAGCGTCGGCTGCAGTGCGTTGTCCCACGCGTGGTGAATCCGCGCGGGATCGATGGTGTGGTGCACCTGCGCTCAGCGCCCGAGCCAGCGGGCCGGGTTGGCGACGAAGATCGTCGCGAAGACCGCGTCGTCCATCACGCCCTGCTCGCGCAGCCAGGGCAGGACCTCCTCGAAGATGAGCGTGAATGACCAGTTGTGGATCGCCGGGGACGCGCGCAGCTGCTCGATCACCTCGGGCGGAAACCAGTCGATCGTCGCGCAGTGGTCCTGGGAGATGACGATCTGCTCGGCGTGGCCTCGGCGCAGCAGCTCAGCGGTTGTCGCGTTGCGCTGGTCCATCGCCAGGTACATGTCCAGGCCGTAGCGGTCCAACCCGACGTAGACGCCGGAGTCGATCAGCCCCTGGATGTACTCGACATCGGCCGTATCCCCGCAGTGCGCGATCTGGATCTTGCCCGGCTCGACCCCTTCCTCGCGGAGGATCTGGACCTGGCGCGGGCCGGTGTTGGCACCCGGCATCGAATGGGCCATGATCGGCGCGCCGGTCTGCAGGCTCGCGCGCGCACACGCCCGGTGCACCTTCTCGACGTTGGGGGTCACCCCAGCGGCGTCGGCCGCGCACTTCAGGAACGCCGCCTTGAGCTCGGTGCCCTGGGTGCCCTGCTCGATGTCGGCGACGAAGTGCTCGGCGATCTGATCGGCGTCGCGATTCTCGAAGTAGTGCGGGAGGAAGTCATAGGTGTAGATCCCGGTGCAGAAGGCGAGGTTGACGCCGGTCTCGTCCGAGACGCGTTTGATGAAGCGCACGTCCCGACCGCCGAACATCGCCGTCGGGTCCACGATGAACGTGACGCCCTGCGCCTTGGCGGCGTTGACCTGGGTGAGCGCCGCCTCCAGCTCGGCCGCCGCGTCGTACCGGCCTGGCCAGTTCTCGGCCACCGCCTCGTCGCGGAAGCGCACGTGCTCGTGGATCAGCGTGACGCCCATCTCGGCGGCGTCGATGGTGCCCTGGACGGTCTCGACAGTGCTCATCGCAGCGGCTCCCCCCACTCGGTTTCGTCTTTCAACTGGGCCTTGAGCACCTTACCGCCGGGATTGCGGGGCAGCGGCTCAGCGCGCAGGCTCACGTACTGCGGGACCTTGAAATCGGCGATCCGCTCGCGCACGTGGGCGATGATCGCCGGCACGTCAGTGTCCTGGCCGGCGGGCACGATCACCGCACCGACCTTCTCGCCCATCATGTCGTCGGGGACCGGCAGCACCGCGGACTCGCCGACCCCCGGGGCGCCGGCCAGCGCCGCCTCGACCTCGATGCTGTAGACGTTCTCGCCGCCACGGTTGATCATGTCCTTGGCTCGGTCCACGATGAAGAGCAGGCCGTCTGAGTCGATCCGTCCGAGATCGCCGGTGTGCAGCCACCCGTCGACGAACGTCTCCGCGCTCGCCTCGGGCTTGTTCCAGTAGCCGAGCACGACGTTCTCGCCGCGCACCAGCAGCTCGCCGACCCCGGTCTCTGAGTCGGGCTGATCGATCGCCAGGTCGGTGACCGGCATCGCGAAGCCGACGCTGTCGGCGTGCTCGAGCGCCTCCTCGTGGGGCAGGAACGAGGTCAGCGACGCGGTCTCGGTGAGTCCGAACCCGTTGCCGACGCGCGCCTTGGGGAACGCGCGCATGATCGCATGAACACTGTCGGCGGCGATCGGCGCGCCCCCGTAGGAGACCCAGCGAACGTGGTCAAGGTCGGTGTCGGCGAACTTCGGATGGCGGGTGAGCGCGTGGTAGATGGCCGGCACCGAGGTCAGCATCTGGATCCCCTCCTGGCTGACCGTGGTGAGAAAGCCCTCCAGGTCAAGGGGGTTGGCGAGCACGAACGTCCGTCCGCCGAGCTCGGTCATGACCAGTAGCTGGCTGTTGCAGCCGGTCACGTGGAACAGGGGCACGTTGATCAGGGTGGCCAGCGAGGGCCCCTCGGCCCGGTCGATTCCCACGCACCGGATCGCCGACTCGACGTTGGCCAGGAAATTGGCGTGCGAGGTCATCGCGCCCTTGGGAAAGCCGGTCGTGCCGCTGGTGTAGAAGATCGCCGCCAGCTCACCTGGCCGCAGGTCGGC
This sequence comes from Actinomycetota bacterium, assembly GCA_030945945.1. Next base: position 6,764 of record JALYZB010000086.1, read on the forward strand.
GGTGATCAGCGGCTCGCCGTCGGGCAGCGGCTCCCCGGGCTCAAAGCCGTAGACCACTCCGGAGTCCTCTCGCACATACTCGACCTCGGACGCCTTGAAGCGGGTGTTGACCGGCACCGTCACCGCGCCGGCGATCTGCGCGCCCCAGAACGCGAGCACCCAGTCAGCACCATTGGGCAGCCGGAGCGTCACCCGGTCCCCGCGCGCCACCCCGTTGGCGCGCAGTCCCCCGGCGATCCGCACCGCGCGCTGCCAGAGCTCACCCCAGCTCACCGC
>JALYZB010000102.1 GCA_030945945.1 Actinomycetota bacterium
ACCTGCGACGGCGAAGGGGTGATCCGCTCCGAGGAGACGATCGCGATCGCGTTTGAGCGCCGGATGCGCGACCTCGCCAAGGGGACCCAGTCCGAGGCGGTCCTGATCCAGATGAACCCCCGGGTCAGCGCCGAGTTCACCGGCAACGGTGCCCGTGTGCTGCACGCCGTCGAGGAGGAGACCGGCAAGTGGTTTCACTTCGAGGGCTCCGAGGGTTTGCCGCTCGATCACTTCGCGGTGCTGCTGGAGGCCGATCGCGAGGAGGTGCTCGAACGGGCATTGCCATTCCGCGAGGGCGAGGAGGTCCACGTGGAGATCATCGAGCCGCACATGTACAGCGCCGGCGATGCCGTGGCCAAGATCGACGGGTACATCATCCAGGTCAAGGGCGGCACCCGCTATGTCGGCGAGAAGCACATGGTTCGCATTGATGAGGTCGGGCGGACGGCGGCGATCGCCTCACTGGTCGACGTTCGGGGCGCCCGGGCCGGCGAGGACTCGGACTCCGACAATGACGAGCTAGAATCCAAACCGCGACGTCGTGGCCGCAGAGGCGGCCGCGGCCGTTCCGGTGCCACGGCCTCGTCGGTCTCCTCGGCACCACGCTCGGAATAACCATGTACGCGATCATCAAGACAGGCGGCAAGCAGTACCGCGTCCAGGAGGGCCAGTCCCTGCTGATCGAGCGGCTGCCCGATGCCGACGGCGACACCGTGCAGCTGACCCCGCTGCTGATCGTGGATGGCGAGGACCTGCGCGATGGTGATGCCCTCAGCGGTGTCACCGTCCCCGCTCGGATCCTCAGCCACGAACGCGGTCCCAAGCTCCGTGTGGTCAAGTTCAAGCCCAAGCGCGGGTACAAGCGCCGCGCCGGGCATCGTCAGGAGCTGACGCGGGTCGAGATCGGTCCGCTGAGCGGCGGCGCGAGGACCAAGCGCTCGCAGGCCGCCAGCCCGCGACGGGTGGGCGCGCAGGCCAAATCCGCAGATCAGACGGAGGCCAGCGATGGCTCATAAGAAGGGACTCGGTTCCAGCCGCAACGGCCGCGACTCCAACGCCAAGCGCCTCGGCGTCAAGATCTTCGCGGGCCAGAACGTGACCGGTGGCGAGATCATCGTCCGCCAGCGCGGCACCCGCTTTAAGCCCGGTGACGGCACCGGCATCGGCAAGGACGACACGATCTACGCGCGCTCCGCCGGGATCGTCCAGTTCAACCGCAGCCGCCGCGGCCGGGTCATCACGGTGCTCGGCGGCGAGGTTGCCCCGGCGCCGACGCCAGCTCCCGACGCCGCCTGACGGGTGGGCGAGCCCTTCTCGGCGCTCGCCCTTGAGCCGCCGCTCAGAGTGCAGCCGGCGCGGCTCCGAGCTGTGCGGTGCACTGAGGGCACCGTGTCGCCGCGGCCGGTATCTCGCTCGTGCACTCCGGGCACTTCTTGACGGTCGGGTCTCCCGTGGCCCGTCGATTCAGAAACGTCTCATAGGGCTTGACCACGAAGAAGAAGATCGCCGCGCCGGTGGTCACAAATGTGATCAGGTTGTTGATGAAGTCTCCGTACAGGAAGTGGCTCGAGTTGATCGAGAACGACAGGGCCGAGAAGTTCTGCTTGCCGAAGATCAGGGCGATGATCGGCGTGATCAGATCCGCGATCAGGGCCTTGACCAGGGCGGCGAAGACCAGCGCCATCACCAGGCCAACGGCCAGTGAGACGAGATCGCCCTTGATCAGGAAGCTTTTGAAATCAGCCACGACCGTTTTCATGACCCGAACCTCCAGTGTCTGTGGATTGGGGAGCGTGAGCATATAACCTCACTATGGCCGGCGGACCGTTCCTGCGTGCCGGCTCCCAGGGCCGGAACGGAGGCCCCGTGAGCGCGCTACGCGGATCTGGGACATAGTCCAGACGTGCAGGACCGCGCCCGCATCCATGTCGCAGCCGGCTCCGGCGGCGACGGCTGCCTGAGCTTCCGGCGCGAGGCCCACGTCCCCAAGGGCGGCCCCGACGGCGGCGACGGGGGCCGGGGGGGCGACGTGGTGATCGTCTGCAACGACTCATTGCGCGACCTGACCAGCTACCGCCGGCGGCCGCGGTACGCCGCTCGGCGGGGCGGCAACGGCGAGGGCGGGCTACGCCACGGCGCCGACGGGGGCGCGCTGGAGATGCACGTCCCGCCCGGGACCGAGGTGACGATCGAGCGCGATGGCACCCGCCACGACCTCGTGGTCCCCGGTCAGCGTGCGCTGGTCGCTCGTGGAGGTCCCGGTGGGCGAGGCAACAAGCGCTTCGCCGGGCCTACCCATCAGACGCCGCGCTTTGCCGAGCGCGGCCTGCCCGGCGAGGAGAGCTGGATCGTCATGCAGCTCAAGTTGCTGGCCGACGTCGGGCTGATCGGCCTGCCCAACGCGGGCAAGTCCTCATTGCTGGCCCGGCTCACCCGGGCGCACCCCAAGGTCGCCGGCTACCCATTCACCACGCTGGAGCCGAATCTCGGCACCCTGCAGGGAGAATCCCGACAGCTGGTGATCGCCGACATCCCCGGCCTGATCGAGGGAGCCAGCGACGGCGCCGGGCTCGGCCACGAGTTCCTGGCCCATGTCGAGCGCACCCGGCTGCTCGTCCACGTGCTCGATCTCAGCCCGCTTGACGGCTCAGATCCGATCATCAACCACGCAATCGTCGAACGCGAGCTGTCCGACCACGATCCCCGGCTCGCGGCCCTGCCGCGGATGATCGCCCTGTCCAAGGCCGATCTCGTGGATCCGGCCAGGGCGGCGGCCGCCCGAGCGAAGTGGCAGGAGCGCGCAGGCCCGGGCGTCCCGGTCCTGGTCACCTCCGCGGTCTCGCGAACGGGACTGCCCGAGCTCAGCGCCGAACTGCTGCGCCGCGTTCCCGCGCAGCCCGATCCCGTGGCTGCCTACGCCGACGTGGCGGCGACCGGCCCGGATCTGAGTGACGGGGAGCTTGCTGAGCACCGCGTCTACCGGCCCGCGGCGCGGCGCAGCTTCCAGGTGCTGAAGACCGGCAATAAGGCCTTTGCGGTGACGGGCGCCGGGATCGAACGGCTAATGGCGCGCTATGACCTGGAGAACGAGGAGGCGCTCGCGCACGTCGAACGGCGGCTGCGCGGGATCGGCGTCATCCGGGCGCTGGAAGCGGCGGGCTTTGAGGCCGGGGACGATGTCCTGATCGCCGGGACGGCCTTCGAACTGGACCCCGACGTGTAGGATCGCCGCCGTCCAGGTGAGACCAGATGTTCACATTTTCTGAGGAGGAAGAGTGATGCGCACACCAGCTTCGGTGCTCCTGACGCTGGCGTTCATGCTGGCAGCGGTGGGCGGCGCCTCCGCGCGAGTGCTGCGCGTCGGGACCTACCAGGGGGTCAAAGGGCAGTACGGGAGCATCCAAGCCGCGGTGGACTCCGCCCATCCGGGCGACTGGATCCTGATCGGTCCCGGTGACTACAAGACCTCGCCGCGCGCGATCAGCGCGCCCAAGGGCCATCCCGAATTCCCCTCCGGGGTGCTGATCACCAAGGCGCGCCTGCACATCCGGGGCATGAACCGCAACTCGGTGATCGTGGACGGCACCAAGCCCGGCTCGGCGAAGTGCAGCCGGGTGACGAAGGCCCAGAACTTCGGACGCTCGATCCGGGCAAGCAAGCCGTCGGGGCTCAACGGCCTGATGGTCTACAAGGCCGCCGACGTGTCGATCGAGAACCTCACCGCCTGTAACTTCCTCAATGGCTCGCAGGGCGCGGGCAATGAGATCTGGTGGAACGGC